>CAZFCV010000001.1:0-24977 GCA_964517985.1 uncultured Dehalococcoidales bacterium
CTGGCGACGGACGTTCCCACTGCCTGTGGCGAGATATTTGGGGGTAGAATGAGGATTACCGACTACCTTAATTCCCTGAAGGGCAGGAAGGAGTTTGCCGTCCTGTCAATTAGCGACCCTCTGCCCTTCTTCGCCGAGTTACTCATGTTTCCCTACCTGTTGCGAAAGAGGGGCTTCTAAGGACGGAATGAAGCTGTTATATGCCCGAAGCAAATATGCCGAAGACAGACAAGGATAGTTAAGGATGCAGAGAAAAGTATTAGACTACCTGTGTTGCCCGAATTGCCGGCACGAACTCACGTTATTGGAAAAAGAAGTGGTTCACGGTGAGGTTATTCACGGGGTTCTCCAGTGTGACAGCTGCGAAAAATCCTTCGCAGTAGTGAGCGGCGTCCCCAGAATGATTGTTGATCTGGGTGACCGGATTGATTTAGCGGAAAGCTGGGGGTTCCAGTGGGCTAAGCAAGCCGAAGGCAGGCTGGAGACCGATACCTATTATGGAGAGACAGAAGAGCAGGAGGTGGGCAATTTTTTCAATTACCTCGGCATAACCCCGGATGATTTATACGGCAAGACCGTCCTTGACGCTGGCTGTGGATGCGGGCGACTGACCAGAGCCCTGGCGGCGTACGGGGCTGAGGTTATCGGTATTGATATCGCCTCTTCAATAGAGGGCATTTATGAATACTGCCAGCCACGCCAGAATATACACATAATCCAGGCGGATATCGTTAATCTGCCGTTTAAAAACGGGGTTTTTGATTATGTGTGGAGCAAGCTGGCTATATGTTATGCCCATAATCCGGAACGTGTGTTTGAGAATCTTGCCGGGCTGGTCAGTCCGTCCGGTAAAATGATGGTTGCCGTGCCGGATAAGACAGACCTGGCATTCACCGTAAAACTGAAGAACTTCCTGCGAATATCTCACCGGATACCCCTGAAGCTGTTGCTCTACCTCAGCTGGTGCCTTGCTCCGGCGTTGTCTCTGGCAAAGAGAATAGCGGGAAACCCCGTGACTTCCCTGAGGTCAAACGCCTTTTTCCTCTTCAACTCTCTCCACCCCAGCTTTATGACCAGCCATACCAGTGATGAGGTGGTCGGCTGGTTTGATAATAATAAGTTCCGTCACATAACCCTGGTTGACGGCATGGAACACCTGATATTTGCCCGGGGAGAGAAAATCAGCGACAAACAGGGGTCAATGCCTTCGTGCCTTCCGGGAAATAGGGGTTCCTAGATGACATTTTATATTTTCGCCTTAAGTCTGGTGCTGGCTCTGGTATTGCTACCGCTGCTTGCCTGGAAGTGGCATATAGGGATGAAGGAAGCGGTAGCCGGCGCTATCATTATTGGCGGGCTAAGCGGGCTCATTGTGGGCTGGCTGGACTCTCTGGCTGCCGGGCAGCTTGATATCGCCGCGGTAGTCCTTCTTGAGCTAGCCCTGATTTTCCTGTTGACCTTTATCGCCATCGCTGTCCGGTTCTACCGTGACCCGGAGCGAACCCCGCCGGAAACGGAGGGGGTGGTGCTTTCTCCCGCCGACGGCAAGGTTATATACGTCAACCGGGTGGAGGGAGGCGTCTCCCTTGTTTCCACCAAGAGGGGGAAAAGCTTCCGGCTGGAGGAGATAGCCGCCACCGATTTGCTGGCTGGCGCCGCCTATCTGATAGGGATAGAGATGAACATACTGAATGTCCACGTGAACCGGTCTCCGGTTGGCGGTAAGATAGTCCGGCAGAAGCATATTGCGGGGAAGTTTATGTCTCTGGGTAAGCCAGAATCGGAGACGATGAACGAAAGGGTTACCACCGTTATTGATAGCGGGGCGTTCCGGGTTGGTATTGTCCAGATAGCTTCGCGGCTGGTGAGGAGGATAGTCAGCTACCTTAAGGAGGGCGACCGGGTGGATATCGGGCAGCGGCTGGGGATGATACGGTTCGGGTCTCAGGTGGATGTTGCCCTCCCGGCGGTGGAGGGGCTTGAGCTCGGTGTCAGTCCGGGGGACCGGGTCCGGGCGGGGGTCTCCGTGATAGCCCGGTATGGTGAAACGGGTTCCCCCGTTGGCTCGGGGCAAGCGGGCGGAGAGGATTTGGGAGGTTCAGGATGAGATTTGGGAAGGTGCTGCTGGTTAATCCCGCCTACCATGCGGAGTGGCGGGGGGTTACGCCGCATATAGGTCAGGCGTATCTTGCCCAGACCCTGCTGGAGAACGGGATTGAATACGATATCCTCGATATGAATCTGGGCTATAAGTGGAAGCATCTGCGGCAGAAGATTAAGGACTTCCAGCCGGAGCTTATCGGTGTCAGCCTGATTTCTCTGGAGTACAAGAGGCTATATGCACTCCTATCGGCAATCAAGGATTTTGACCGGCGGGTAAGAATCGTGGTCGGTGGTCCCCATGTGACCATTATGAGGGAAAGGGTGCTGGAGGACTGCGCTGCCATAGACTACGGTGTTGTTTATGAGGGGGAGGGCACCCTTACCGAGCTCTGTATCGGCGCACTTCCTGAAAAGGAGATTAGGGGGCTGATGTTCCGGGACGGCGATAGGGTGGTTTATGGCGGGGATAGGGAGTTTGCTGCCAACCTGGATGAGGTGCCCTGGCCGCGATATGATAAATTTGAGCTGGGCAGGTATATCCAGGAGAGGACAATCTATTCCAGCCGCGGCTGCCCGCAGCAGTGTACATTCTGCCCCAACCGGATAATATCACCGCTGTTCCGGGCGCGGAACGCCGAAAATGTCGTTGATGAGATTGAATACTGGTACCGCCGGGGCTACCGGCAGTTCAATGTGGATGATGACAACTTCAATCAGATAAGGGAACGGGTCTTTGCCGTATGTGATGAAATTGAGCGGCGCGGGCTTACGGGAATGTTCCTGCGTTGCTCCAACGGCATCCGGGCTGACCGGGTGGACAGGGAGATGCTTGTCCGTATGCGTGAGGTGGGCTTTCGCTATATTGCCTTCGGCGTTGATGGCGGCAATAACCGGATAGCCGAGAATTTCACCAGCCGCAATAATATAGTTGTTGCTTCAGGCGGTCGTGTCATGGGGCATTACACCGATACCATCCCGGTGGCACAGCAAACGGACACCTGGGAGTATAATTGCCTTGATGCCGCTACGGCAAGCAGTGATTGGTTCGGCTTCTACTATGGAACCAGATATGAATCGCTGTCTCAGGTTCAGGCAGCCGGCTATGAGCTGCATAGCATTGACCTTGCCTCGTTGCTGGCTGACCCCGAAAATGGTGACTTCAGCCTGCAGAGTGGCTCGCCATGCCGGAATTCCGCCACGCTTATCTATGGTATCAATGACCCCGATTCACCGTGGCCCTATGAGGGCACTGCTCCCGATATAGGGGCATTTGAGTACGGTTCCGGAGGAGCGACCAATTATCCGCCGTCACTTGCCTCCATTGGCAGCCGGTCGGTTGGTGAGGGGGAACTGCTGCAGTTCACCGTCTCCGCCACCGACCCCGATGGTGACGCGCTGACCTACTCAGCGTCCAACCTGCCGTCAGGGGCGAGCTTTACCCCGGCTACCCGGCTCTTCTCCTGGACACCGACATCGGGCCAGGCAGGAACCTATAGCAATGTCCGCTTTGAGGTGTCGGACGGAGTCCTGACTGACTACGAGAATATAACCATAACCGTGAACGGCGCTGGGTCGACCTATGAAGACTGGGATGTCAACAGTGACGGAGCGGTTAATGTCCTTGACATGGTTCGTGTCGGGCAGTACTGGGATGAGACCGGTACGGTGGCTTGGGTACGGGAAGATGTTAATGAAGACGGGGCGGTCAATGTCCTGGATATGACACTAATCGGGCAGCACTGGACTGGATAGGAGGAATGAGAGATGAGATTTGGGGGTTGGTTTAACCTCTTAAGGTGCGGGGCTATCCTGCTGATAGTCGGGCTGGGTGTACCCCTAGCCGGGCTGGTGGCGGCGGCGGGGGAGACGATTGTCAGTGTTTCCCCGTCGAGCCAGACCGTTGACGCCGGGGGAACGTTCACCATAGACATAGCTGTCGAGCCGGGGGAGGCAATAGCAGGCGTGCAATTTGACCTTGGCTTTGACCCCTCGCTGGTAACGGTAAGCGGTGTTGAAGAGGGGAATCTGTTAAGTCAGGGTGGAGCGAGCACCTATTTCATTTCTGGTGATATTGACAATGGAGCGGGGACGGTAACGGGGGTAGCGGGGGCGATAATAAGCCCGGGGCAGACGGTATCCACGGCAGGGACGTTTGCCGTAATAACGCTGGTGGCGGGGACGGTAGATGGGACGAGCTCTCTTGAGCTATCCAACGTGGTAGCTGGTGATATAAACGGCAATTCGGTGCCGATAATTCTAGCCGGTGGCGAGGTAGCAGTTGATGTTAACCAGTCACCGCTTCTTGCCTCCATTGGCAACCGGTCGGTCAATGAGGGAGAGCTGCTTCAGTTCACCGTCTCCGCTACCGACCCCGATGGTGACGCGCTGACCTACTCAGCGTCCAACCTGCCGTCAGGGGCGAGCTTTACCCCGGCTACCCGGCTCTTCTCCTGGACACCGACATCGGGCCAGGCAGGAACCTATAGCAATGTCCGCTTTGAGGTGTCGGACGGAGTCCTGACTGACTACGAGAATATAACCATAACCGTGAACGGCGCTGGGTCGACCTATGAAGACTGGGATGTCAACAGTGACGGAGCGGTTAATGTCCTTGACATGGTTCGTGTCGGGCAGTACTGGGATGAGACCGGTACGGTGGCTTGGGTACGGGAAGATGTTAATGAAGACGGGGCGGTCAATGTCCTGGATATGACACTAATCGGGCAGCACTGGACTGGATAGGAGGAATGAGAGATGAGATTTGGGGGTTGGTTTAACCTCTTAAGGTGCGGGGCTATCCTGCTGATAGTCGGGCTGGGTGTACCCCTAGCCGGGCTGGTGGCGGCGGCGGGGGAGACGATTGTCAGTGTTTCCCCGTCGAGCCAGACCGTTGACGCCGGGGGAACGTTCACCATAGACATAGCTGTCGAGCCGGGGGAGGCAATAGCAGGCGTGCAATTTGACCTTGGCTTTGACCCCTCGCTGGTAACGGTAAGCGGTGTTGAAGAGGGGAATCTGTTAAGTCAGGGTGGAGCGAGCACCTATTTCATTTCTGGTGATATTGACAATGGAGCGGGGACGGTAACGGGGGTAGCGGGGGCGATAATAAGCCCGGGGCAGACGGTATCCACGGCAGGGACGTTTGCCGTAATAACGCTGGTGGCGGGGACGGTAGATGGGACGAGCTCTCTTGAGCTATCCAACGTGGTAGCTGGTGATATAAACGGCAATTCGGTGCCGATAATTTCAGCCGGTGGCGACGTAACGATAACCGGGGGTACGACTCCCCCACCGGAGGGTGGCGGTGGTGGGGGAGGGATTGGTCCTACCGAGGATATAACACCACCCCGAATCCACGATGTCCTGGCTCGGGACATCACCAAGACCGGTGCCGATATCTGCTGGGAGACAAATGAGTGGAGCACCAGCCAGGTGGAGTACCGGGCAAGCCCGAGCCAGCTTTCGCCCCTTGATGAGACAGCCGTCATCGCCCATACGGTTCGGCTGAGCGGACTTGCCCCGGCGACTACCTACTTCTTCCGGGTAATGTCCCAGGACGAGGCGGGTAACCGGGCAGTGTCTGATGAATACAGCTTCACCACCCTGGGAGAGCCAGCCGCTTTTACCGTGAGCGCACTGAATATAGATCCGGCTGATGTCTACGTTGGGGAGGCAGTACCCATCTTTGTCCTGGTGACGAATAACGGCGATGTTGCCGGGGACTATGAAGTAGTGCTGAAGATTGATGGTGTGGTGGTGGCGACAAAAAATGTCACCGGCTTAGCCAGCGGTGCCAGCCAGGAGGTAACGTTCAACGCAGCCAGAGATAGTGCCGGGGTCTTCACGGTTGATGTTAATGGCGTTACCGCTTCATTTATCGTTAGAACAGTGCCAACGGCAGAGCTAGCCCTGGCTAGCCTTACTCCCCGGTATGATGCGGAGACGCAGCAGCTTACCTTTGCCCGGGTAATCTACCAGGTGGACAATCTGAACGAGCCGATGTCAGACGTTGAGCTTATCCTAAAGGTGAGCCTGGATGGCGAACCCCTGGAAGAGCTCTCTCTCCTCTCGGCAAGCCGGCTGGACCTGGGGGGGGCGGGCGGTATCCTGGATTATTCACCTCCGCAGGGGTGGCAGAGCGGTATCTATACCTTTGAAGCGGAACTATATACCGGCGGCAGGCTGCACACAACCACAGTGAAGGAACTGGAAGTCACGGTAAACCCTGATGCGGCAGTGGTCAGCTGGGCTGTCCTGGGCGGAATAATCGGAGTCACCATGATTGCCATTGCCGGTACGATGCTGGTTGTATTACGGCGCCGGCGCAGTATGCTGAGGGCTTAGGGGGGGGGCATTTTCCGAAGGGAGGAAAGAATATGCCGCCTTTCGGCAGGCGACTTAGATTTGCCATACTTGTCCTGATAAGCCAGGTACTGCTGATAGCCATGGCTATAGCCTGGGTCGTCCAGATGTCCCTCATCGCCAGGAACGGCGCTGTTTACTTCATAGAGGCAAACCCCTGGATACTGTGGGGAGAAATCATCGCCACGGCGCTTATAACCCTCTTCGCCACGGCAGTCTTTTCCCTTCAGCTTTACCGGCTGGGGGAGAGGCGGGGTGCCGACCGGAGGCGGGCGGGTGGTTCCGGTAACCGGAGCAGCTGAGTTTCCCATTCGGGCCCCTTTGACGTAGGGGTGCTAACAGCCCGTATGCCCGGACGCAGAAGCGCCCCCATTTGACAACGGGGGAGCAGTGTTCTAATCTTTCCCGGTAGGCAGAAGGCGGACTGACGTTTGATGTTGACTGCAAGGGCAGAGAAGTGACGGCATTCTTTTCCGACCTGATACTGGGGGTGGTTCAGGGGATAACGGAGTGGCTACCGGTAAGCAGTGAGGGTATCAATACCCTTATTCTGTTGCACTTCTTCCACAAGCCGCTGAGCGAAGCCATTCGCCTCTCCATATGGCTGCACACCGGCACCCTTCTCGCCGCTCTGGTCTACTTCCGGAGAGACGTCGTGGAGCTGTTGCGCTACCTGCCCCGGTACCTGAGGGGGCTGGGGGGTGGTAGCCAGACGGAGCGGGACAGGCTGACCACCTTCCTGGTGGTATCAACGGTGTGTAGCGCCGTGATAGGTGCCCCGCTGATGGTCTTCGGCTTGAGCCAGTGGGAGATTCCAACCGGCTGGGTGATAGCCGTTATCGGTATATTCCTGATAGTCACCGGTCTGGTGCAGAGGTATGCCCGCCGCTCTTCGGGGACGAAAACAACCGCCGGAATCAAGGACGCTGTCCTGCTTGGCGTGGTGCAAGCCTTCTCCGTAATCCCGGGGCTGAGCCGCTCCGGTATCACCGTGTCAGCCCTCCTCTTCAGAGGGTATGAGGCAAGGGCGGCAATGAGGCTAAGCTTTCTGATGAGCATCCCGGTAGTCCTGGTTGCCGGGGTGGGGCTGGGTCTGCTCGGTGGTGCCAGTTTTGACCTGCCCGCTCTGGGTGGTATTGCTGCTGCCTTTGTCTTTGGTCTACTGACTATCGGGGCACTGCTCCGGCTTGCCAACCGGATACCGTTCTGGCAGTTCTGCCTCTTTCTGGGGGGGGTGAGCCTGTTACCCTTACTGCTGGAGGCGTTCTCATAGCTCTGGATGACGCCTCTCTGCGGGGGTGAAAGATGACCGAAGATAGCCTATCGCCGGCGGCCATTACCCGTAATCTGGAGACCCGTTTTGTCGGGCAGAGGGTTATTTACCTTCCCCGGGTGGGGTCGACAATGGAGATGGCACGGCGGGAGGCGCAGCAGGGGGCTGCTGAGGGGACGGCGGTTATTGCCGGGGAGCAGACCGGGGGAAGGGGACGGGCGGGGCGGCGCTGGCTGTCACCCAGGGGCACTATTTCCCTGTCCATTGTTCTCTATCCCGCTCTGGCTTACCTGCCTTCTCTCATCATGCTTGCCTCCCTGGCGGTGGTCTACAGTATCGGGGCGGTCACCGGCTTGGGAGCCGGTATCAAGTGGCCCAATGATGTCCTGGTGGGTGGGCGGAAGGTCTGCGGGGTGCTCATTGAGAGCGGGGTGAGGCGGGGCAGGGTGGACTACGCTATCATCGGTATCGGCATGAACGTTAACCTTGAGCTCTCCCGTTTCCCGGAGATTGCCCCGACGGCGACCAGCCTTTCCGGCGAGCTGGGGAGGGCGGTATCACGCCGGAAACTACTGCGCAGTCTGTTGGTTGAGGCGGAGGGGTTGTATCTAGCCCTTCAGGCAGGCGGCTCTATCTACGAGGCATGGCGGGACAGCTTGGTGATGCTGGGCAAGCCGGTCCAGGTAACGGAGGAGAATACGGTACACGAAGGCATAGCGGAGTCGGTGGGCAGGGATGGCAGCCTGTTCCTGCGCCAGCGGGATGGCGGGCTGCTCAGGGTTGTTGCCGGGGATGTCTCCCTGCGCTACTAGCCGGGGGAGTGGCGCCCGGAGCCGGCTTTAAACTGGCTCCGGGCTTATTTTTATCTCCGGCAGGCTACTTCTTCTTGTCCTGCTCCAGTGCTGGCCTATCTTTCTTCATGAACATGGAGATAAGGTCCAGGGGCAGGGGGAAGATGAGGGTGCTGTTCTTCTCCGAGGCTATCTCGGTCAGTGTTTGCAGGTAGCGCAGCTGCAGCGTCACCGGCTCCCGGGCTATGACACTGCCGGCTTTCGCCAGCTTCTCCGAAGCCTGGAACTCGCCGTCGGCGTGGATGATTTTGGCACGCCTCTCCCGTTCCGCCTCAGCCTGAGCCGCCATGGAGCGCCGCATTGTTTCCGGAAGCTCAACCTCTTTAATCTCTACCGTGCTGACCTTGACCCCCCACGGGTCGGTATGCTCGTCAATTATCTTTTGCAGCATCTGGTTGAGCTTTTCCCTCTGTGCCAGCAGCTCGTCAAGCTCGGATTGCCCCAGCACATTTCTCAGCGTCGTCTGGGATATCTGCGAGGTGCCCCGGATATGGTCCAGGATCTTGACCACCGAGGCTTCGGGGTCAACCACCCGGAAGTAGACCACGGCGTTCACCCTGACGGTAACGTTATCCTTGGTGATGACCTCCTGCGATGGGACGTCAAGGGTCACTACGCGCAGGTCTACCTTCACCATCCGGTCCACGAAGGGGATGATGAGGAATAAGCCCGGTCCCTTGGCGCCAACCAGCCGCCCCAGGCGGAAGATTACCCCCCGCTCATACTCGGTGACAATCTTCACTGTCATCGGGATAAGTATGAGTACTGCCAGAACAATTACACCGATAAGAAAATAGTTCATTATTTTCAGCCTCCTTTTATTCTTTCTTGGTTACCCTCAGTTTCAAACCGTCAATCTTGGTAATGAGCACCTCCTCTCCGGGTTCCACCCGGCCTTTCTCTGATACTGCGTTCCACCGTTCGCCCTTGAAGAAGACCAGTCCCTCCGGGTCAAGGGCTGTTCTGGCTACCGCCGTCTTTCCGGACAGTTCCTCCCTGCCGGTAGACGCCTGGTGGCGGTGAGCCCGGATTATACGACTGATGACGAAGGCGAACAAGCCGGCAATAATAATGGTCACTATAGCGATTAGCAGTGGATTAACTGGTGCAAACACTGGAGAGCCTCCTGGGATTAATATTACAGCGCCGAGGACCAGCGACACTACACCACCGGCGGTGAACAAGCCGAAGGTGGTCGTAAATACCTCGGCGACAAAGAGACCGAAGGCGAGAACTATGAATAGAACCCCCGCCCAGTTTACCGGCAGCTGCCCCAGTGAGTAGAAAGCCAGTATGCCGCAGATGGCACCAACGATACCGGGGAAGATAAGCCCGGGATTCAAGACTTCAACGAGGATGCCGAGCGATGCCAGGCTCAGCAGCATGAAGGCGATGTTGGGGTCGGCAATTGTGTGCAGAAAGTCCTCCGCCACGCTCATTGTGAAATAGTCGATGCCCGCCTCTCCCGTGTGCAGGGTGACCACGCTGCCATCAAGCAGGGTCACCTCTCTGCCCTCAAGCTGGGAGAGCAGGTCATCAAGGTTGGCGGCGACCAGGTCAATAACGTTGCTCTCCAGAGCCTCCTGCTCGGTGATGGAGGCAGCTTCCCTCACGGCTTCCTCCGCCCACTCGGCATTGCGCCCCCGGGACTCGGCAATGCTTCTGATGTAGGCGGCGGCGTCATTGATAATCTTTTCCTGTAGCTCATCCGGTGTCTCGCCCTCGCCCAGTTGTATCGGGGTGGCGGCGCCGATAGCGGTGTTCGGTGCCATGGCGGCGACATGAGCCGATATGGTGATAAAGAGCCCGGCGGAAGCCGCCCGACCCCCGGAGGGGGAGACATAGACTACCACCGGTACCCGGGCATTCAGGATATCCTGCACAATATCGCGCATGGCGGTGTCCAGACCGCCGGGGGTGTCCATCTGGATTATGCAGACCCGGGCGTCACTATCCTCGGCATGCTCAATGCCGCGCTCAATATAGTCGGCGACGACGGGGTTGATGGTGCCTTTCACCTCAAGGACGACAATATCGGATGTGGCTGCCTGGGCACTAATGGCGGTAAGGGTAACCACCAGCAAACCGGCTAGGAATAGAATACGTATTACTCTGATTACTCTGAGCATAACCATCCTCACCTAAGGTGATGTAAAGGATAATTATATTCTGTGTTGGGGTTGGGAAGCAAGTCCCGGGGAAAAAAGGGGCGCTGGTGGCGAGGTTGAAGAGCTACGTGGTTTGGTGTACAATTTACCAGCTACTGTGGAGAGGGTGACAATGAAAATGCAGAGGTGCAAGGGCAGCCGGGACCTTTCCCCTGAGGAGATGAGGCGGTTCCGCCTCATTGAGGGGGTGTTCCGGGATTGCTGTCTCGGGGCAGGCTACGGGGAGGTTAGAACGCCGACGGTGGAATACCTGCACCTCTTTACGGCGACGGGGACACTTACCCCGAGCACGCTGCGCCGGGTATATTCCTTTCTGGACTGGGATGGCTGGAGCGGGGAGAGGGTTGTCCTGAGACCCGATGGCACCATTCCCATCGCCAGGCTCTATGTTGAGAACACGGCGATGGAGCTGGCAAAGCTGTTCTACGTTGCCAATGTCTTTATCTTTGAGGAGACGGGGGCGAAGACAAGGGAGCGGTGGCAGGGTGGGGTTGAGCTTATCGGTGCCGGCTCGGCTCTGGCTGACGTGGAGCTGATAACGCTAGCTTGGGATGTCCTGAGCCGGTTGCCGCTTGGGGGGGTGGAGCTGAGGCTATCGCACGTTGGCTTGATACGGGCGCTGCTTGTTGAGCTCGGGCTGAGCCGCAGCGAGCAGATAAAGGTATTTGACCAGATTATGGACGGTGATGCTGGGGCGCTGGCGAGGCTAAAACCAAAGCACTCGGAGCTGGGCAGGGCGCTTTCCCCCTTGCTGGAGCTCAAGGGCAATTCTTCCGGGTTTCTGCACAACTTCAAGACGCTGTGCCACCGGGAGCTGCCCCGCCTTGAGCCTCACATTGACGACTTTCTCGCCGTCGTTAGCCTGCTTGATGCCCTTGGCTATGACTACCAGATTGACATTGCCTCCGGAGCGGGGTTTGAGTACTATACCGGGGCGACCTTTCAGTTCTTCCTGGGTGGGGAGAAGATAGGGGGTGGGGGGAGATATGATGCCCTTATCCCCCTGATGGGGGGGCGCAGTGTTCCCGCCTCCGGGTTTGCCCTTTACCTTGACCGGCTGATGAGCCGGCTGTCGCGACAGAGCCGGGCAGAGCCCCCATCGCGCCGCATCCTGGTTATCGCTGACCCCGGTGACGAGCGGGCATTACAGCAGGGCTTTGCCGTTGCCCGCTGCCTCCGTGAAGCCGGATGGGTGGCGGAGCTTGGTCTGGTTGCCCGGCAGCAGGCTGATTTCCGCTGGACTGTGGAGGCTAAGCCACCCCACTTTGTCCTGACCGACCGGGTCGGGCAGAGAAGATTTGAGGTGCCGGCGGCGGACGAGGTCCGGGCGCTGCTGGAAAAGGAAGGTGCCGATGAAGCTGGCGCTGCCTAAGGGGCGCCTTTTGCCGGAGATAGCTGCCCTGCTCCACAGTGCCGGTTGGGGGCTGGGTGGCTATCATGAGGGGGGGCGCTCTTACCGCCTGAAGCCGGCAAAGTTTCCCGACCTGCTCGTAAAGGTATTCCATGAGAAGGACATCCCGATTCAGGTGGCGGTGGGCAACTACGACCTGGGAATCTGTGGCCGGGACTGGATTGAGGAGCTTCTGGCAAAATACCCGAGCAGTGCCCTGGTGAAGGTAAAAGACCTGGGGCAGGGCAGGGGCATATTGTTTGTCGCCGCCAGCCGCCGTGCCGGGGTGCCCTCGGTTGCCCGGATGCAGGCGAGAAAGGATACCATTCGTATCGCCAGTGAGTACCCCAATCTGGCGGAGTCCTTTGCCGTTCAGCTGCGGCTGCGGCGGTTCAGCGTCTTCCCGGTGTGGGGAGCCGCCGAGGTCTACCCGCCGGAGAGCGCCGACCTGGTACTGATTTCGGTGCCGGGCGAAGAGGAGCTTGCCGCTTGCGAGCTGGTGCCGGTGAGTGAGGTCTTTGCCTCCAGCGCTTTTCTGATCGCCAACCGGGATAGCTGGGAGTCCAGGGACATGCGCCCGGTACTGGCTTCAATCTATGGCAGCCTGCCGGCTGATGATAGCCCGGTTTTTGCCCGCAGCGCCATAAAGGCAGCGCCCGCCACCGGCAGGCAGCGGACAGAGCCGGCGACGGATGACACGGTCTGGCTGGCTCTGCCCGATGGTCACCAGCAGGAGCCTGCCCTTGACCTGCTGACCCGGGCGGGCATTGAGATTAGTGATTATCCCTCGCCGTCGGGTAACCGCCGTCCGGCGATTGGACTTCCCGGGGTCAGGGTCAAGGCAATAAGGCCCCAGGACATGCCGCAGCAGGTTGCCAGCGGTAACTTTGACCTGGCTATTACCGGCCGGGACTGGCTCCGGGAGCACCTTTACCAGTTCCCTTCCAGCCCGGTGACCGAGCTTTTGTCCCTCAAGTTTGGCAGGGTAAGGATAGTGGCGGTGGTCAGCAACGAGCTGGCGGTGGCGGATATTGATAGCCTGCGGCAGCTTAGCCGGGAAAGGGCGGTGCCGCTCCGGGTGACCTCGGAGTATGTCAATATTGCCGATAAGTATGCCCGGGATAATCACCTCGGCTGGTACCGGGTGGTGCCGAGCTGGGGGGCGAGCGAGGGTTTTTTGCCGGAGGACGCCGATGTGCTTATTGAGAACACCCAGACGGGGCGGACACTATCCCGGAACAACCTGAAGATTATTGATAACCTTTTTACCTCAACAGCCTGCCTTATCGGCACCACCGGGGCGGTATCCCGCCCGGGCAAAGAGGAACGCATAAGAAAAATCGTTGCCACCCTACAGGCGGCAGTGGAGGACTAAATTGATAGTTATTGAGGGTTTTCAACCAGCAAAACTGGCGCTGACCCGGTCTCCCCTTGCCGAATCGTATCCGGTATCTCCCGTATTGCGGGAGAGGCTAAGGGAACTGTTCGGGGTGGAGATTAGCCCGGAGGAGGCGGTGAGGCAGATTGTTGCCGAGGTGCGGGACAGGGGGGATGCCGCAATCTGTGATTACACGCTGCGGATTGACGGGGTAGAACTCACCTCGCTGGAGTTAAGCCGGGAGCAGGTAACCAGTGCTTACTATGAGGTGGGTGAGGAACTGGTATCCGCCCTTAAATTGGCAGCGGGGCGAATCCGCTCCTTTCACGAGGCGCAGAGAAGCGAAATCTGGGGGCAGGCGGCGGGGGAACCGCGCTGGCTAGTACGGCCGCTGGAGCGTGTCGGTGTTTACGCTCCCGGCGGCACCGCCAGTTACCCGTCAACGGTGCTCATGACGGCTATCCCGGCCAGGGTTGCCGGGGTTGAGGAGGTTGTTATGGTTACGCCGCCGGGACCGGAGGGGGTCGTCCCCCCGCCGACGCTGGTGGCGGCAGACATCGCCGGGGTTGACCGCATCTTTTCCGTTGGTGGCGCCCAGGCAATCGCCGCCCTCGCCTTTGGCACGGAGTCCATTCCCCGGGTGGACAAGATTTGCGGGCCGGGTAATATCTTTGTCGTCCTGGCAAAGAAGATGGTCTACGGGGCGGTGGCGATTGACGGGCTTCAGGGGCCGAGCGAGGTGGTGGTTATCGCTGACGAGACCGCTGACCCCGGCTATTGCGCGGCTGACCTTCTGGCTCAGGCGGAGCATGACCCGCTAGCCTCGGCTATCCTGATAACCACCTCCGGACAGCTGGCACTGGCGGTTAACCGTGAAGTGGAGCAGCAGGTGAGGGATTTGCCCCGTCAGGCGCTGATTACCGAGTCCCTGGAGAACAGGGGGATGATTGTGGTGGTGGCGACAATAGACGAGGCGATAGAGCTGGCTAACCGGTATGCCCCGGAGCACCTTTGCCTGATGGTGGACAGGGCGGCTTCGTACGTTAGCCGGATAACTAACGCCGGGGCGATAGTTGTTGGCCGGCAGGCGACGGTGGTCCTGGGCGATTACGTGGCGGGACCAAGCCACGTTCTGCCCACCGGTGGCACCGCCCGGTTCAGCTCGCCGCTCAACGTGGCTGATTTTATCAAGCTGATAAACGTGGTTAATATAGACGAGGCTACTTCCGGGAAGCTGGGTCAGGCGGCGTCAGTTATTGCCCGGGCGGAGGGGTTGACGGCTCATGCTCGGGCAATAGAGCGGCGACTCAAGGGCGGTTGACAATCATTTACCCCTTATGTTAAACTTGACAGCGAGTTGGGGGTTGTAAAGGCATGTTTGGCTATCCTGCTTCCCACTTTCATTATAACTTCGCGTTTACCGGGCGCACCAGGTGCGCTTGGGGGGTATTCGTGTAGCCGGTGAGCTGATTAGGGCTAGCAGGAATGAAGCGAGAACCCTCCCGGGCGGGAGGGAATTTTGTTTTAGCGGGCTAGGGTAAGCCGAAGTTATCGGGAGGGTGCAAGGGAAAATGGCTGAGATTGCTGGAATAGAGGGAATGATAAGACCGGAAGTCTTTGCTGTCGGCGGTTATGTTGCCAGCAAGTCCCCGGACTCCCTGAAGGGGGAGGTGGAGGTGCCGGTAGGGGATATTATCAAACTGGATGCCAATGAGAACCCCTATGGCTGTTCCCCAAGGGTGGCGCCGGCTCTGGCGGAATTCCCCGGTTTTAATATCTATCCCGACGCCGAGCAGGGGGAGCTAAGGAGCCTGCTCTCCGGGTATGCCGGTATCGGCAGAGAGCATATTGTCGCCAGCAGCGGCAGTGACCAGCTAATAGACCATGTGCTGCGCCTGTTTGTCGGACCCGGTGATGAGGTGATAAACTGTATTCCTACCTTTGATATCTTCCGTTTCCGCACGCAGATGTGTGGTGGCACCCTGGTTGAGGTGCCCCGGGACGAGAATTTTGCCGTTGACGTCGCTGCGGTAAAGGCAGCCGTAACCAAGAAGACCAAGATAATACTGCTGGCGACGCCCAACAACCCCACCGGGACCTTAATCCCCCGGGAAGATATCCTGGAGCTTGTGGGTACCGGGTTGCCGGTTCTGGTGGATGAAGCCTATGGCGAGTTCGCCGGGGAAACCGCCACGCAACTGGTGCCGCAGTATGAGAATATGATGGTGCTGCGGACCTTCAGCAAGTGGGCGGGGCTGGCTGGCTTGAGAATGGGCTACGGTATCTTCCCGCTCACCATAGCCGGCTACCTGATGAGAATCAAGCTTCCCTATAGCGTGAATGTTGCCGCCGTGGTCGCCCTCCGTGAATCGCTAAACGACCTTGAGTATCTGCAGAAAAACGTGAAGGCGATAGTTGCCGAGAGGGAAAGGCTTTTTGCCGGGCTGGAGAAGATGAAATTCCTGAAGCCCTTCCCCTCACGAGCCAACTTTATTTTCTGCTCCGTCCTGAGTGGCCGGGCGAGCGAGGTTCAGGAGAGATTGCAGAACAGGGGGCTGCTGGTTCGTTACTTCGATATCCCGCTGCTCCAGAATGCCATCCGCATTGGCGTGGGCAAGCCGGAGCACACTGACGCCCTGCTCAAAGCACTCCGGGAGATAGGGGAGGAGATAGATGGCTGACCGACAGGCTGTCGTTAAACGGGAGACAGGGGAGACCAACATTAGCCTGGAGCTCAATCTTGATGGTCGTGGCGAGTGGGAGATGAACACCGGGAACAGGACGTTTGACCATCTGCTGTCCCAGCTTGCCCGCCACGGTCTATTTGACATAAAAGTATCGGCTACCGGTGATGACCAGCATCACCTGGTTGAGGATGTCGCCATTTGCCTGGGCAGAGCCTTCAGTGAAGCCCTGGGCGAGAGGCGGGGTATCGTTCGCATGGCGGATGCTACTGTACCCATGGATGATGCCCTGGCGGTGGTGGCGGTGGATATCGGGGGGCGGGGGTATACTGTTCTTGACCTGCCCTTTAGTGACAATGATATGGCTGGGTTTCCCACCGACCTTATCCGCCACTTCCTGGAGTCGTTTGCCATTGAAGCCCGGCTCAATCTCCATGCCCGGGTTGCCTGTGGCACCAACGATCATCACAAGGCGGAAGCCCTGTTCAAGGCTCTGGGCAGGGTGCTGGGGGTGGCGACCGGTATTGACGGGCGAATTGGCGATGTACCCCCCAGTACCAAGGGTCTGTTGGAGGGCTAGGGCTTTGAATTACGACCTGCTTACCATCGGTGGTGTTATCGTCCTTCTGCTGCTGGCGTTGTTTTTCATCCCCCAGTGGCGCATGAAGCGGGCAATTCCCCAGGTGATACGCACCTTCCGGGAACGCAGCGCTACCAGTGCCAGGGATGCCAGGACGATTGATGAGCTGGGGCTCAGGCCGCGCAGCCTGGTGCAGGGGATGTTCCGGGGGCGTGACTACCGGCAGTACGCCCTTGAAATGCTGCTGAAGGCGGAGATTGTCGTGATGACCGAAGAGAGGAAGCTATACCTTTCCGAGGATAAGCTCTACAGTTCCGGGCTTGATAAGCGCCTTCTGCCTTCCCGCTAGAGCCCTACCCCGGTTTCTGGCCGGTTAGCCTCTGGTAAGCCTGCTCGTATCTTTTCGTTGTGCTGGCAATGACCTCTTCTGGTAGTGGTGGGGCGGGGGGCTCCTTGTCCCACCCCGAGGCGATGAGCCAGTCCCGAACCGGTTGCTTATCATAGCTGGGCTGGTCCTGACCGAGCCTGTACTGGGCGGCGTCCCAGAACCGGGACGAGTCCGGGGTGAGCAGCTCGTCAATAAGGATAAGCCCCTTATTATCCAGCCCGAACTCCATCTTGGTATCGGCGATGATAATGCCCCGGCTTGCCGCCAGGTCCTGAGCGTAGCGGTAGATGGCAAGCGTTTTTTCCCTTAGCTCCTCCGCCCGGGCTTCCCCGACCAGCTCTTTCATCTCGTCATCGGTCAGGGGCTGGTCGTGCCCGCTTTCTGCCTTGGTGGTGGGTGTGAACAGCGGCTGGGGTAGCTGCTGGCTCTGTTGTAAGCCCCTTTCCAGGGCTACCCCGGAGACGGTGCCCAGTTCCTGATACTCCGCCCATGCCGAGCCGGCGAGGTAGCCGCGGATAACGCACTCGACAGGGAGGCGTTCTACCCTCTTCACCACCATTGCCCGGCCGGCAAGGTAGGCGGGGTAGGCGAAGCGGCTCCGGGTGGGGAGGTAGTCATCAAGGCGGCGGGCGTCATCAACTGCGGCTATCAGGTGGTTGGGTATCAGGTCTCTGGTCCTGTCAAACCAGAAGGCGGAGAGCTGGTTGAGCACCGCCCCTTTTCCGGGGATGCCGCAGGGCAGCACGGAATCAAAGGCGGATATCCGGTCGGTGGCGATGATGAGCAGCCGGTCGCCGAGCTCGTAGGTATCCCGCACCTTGCCCCGGATGAACAGGGGCAGTGGCAGATCGGTGTCCAGTAAAACCGGTTGGTTTGTCTTCATAATGCTCCTTACAGGGCTCTTGGCGTCAGGTCGATCGGTTTAGTTGTCTTGGGCTTCCACTGTGTGCTGGTCAGCCCCAGGCGCCGGAAGATGTCATCTATATAGCGCAGGTAGTACTGGACATCAAAGAGCGCCTCCAGCTCTGGCTGGGGGAGGACAGCCGTAACCTCGGGGTCAGCCTTGAGCAGGGTGAGGAATTTCTTGTTCTGCAGCCAGACCCGCATGGCATTGCGCTGTACCATCTCGTAGGCTTTCTTCCGGGAGAGACCTTTCTCAATAAGCGCCAGCATCACCCGCTGGGAGAAGACCAGCCCCCGGGTAATATCAATATTCTGCCTCATCTTCTTGGGATAGATGTGTAGCCCGCTCACCACGGAGGTGAACACGGCGAGGCAGTAGTCGGCTAGCAGGCAGGCATCGGGGATGGTGATGCGCTCGTTTGAGGAATGGCTGATGTCCCGCTCGTGCCACAGGGCGATGTTCTCCATTGCCGTCAGGGCGTAGCTGCGCACCAGCCGTGCCAGCCCGCAGATCCGCTCGCAGAGCTCCGGGTTCCGCTTGTGGGGCATGGCTGATGAGCCCGTCTGCCCGGCGCTGAAGGGCTCCTCCACCTCCCGCGCCTCCGTTTTTTGCAGCCCCCGGACCTCGGTGGCAAATTTCTCCAGCGAGCTGGCAATTATCGCCAGGGTGGTGATGAACTGGGCGTGGCGGTCACGCTGCAATACCTGGTTGGAGACCGGCGCCGGGGACAGCCCCAGCCGAGCGCAAGCCTTATCCTCAACATCGGGCGGTACCGTGGCGTAGGTGCCGACGGCGCCGGAAATCTTGCCCACGGCGATTACCTTTCTGGCTTCTGCCAGCCGCTGCTGGTTGCGCCTCATCTCCTCGGTCCACAGTGCCAGCTTCAAGCCAAAGGAGATTGGCTCGGCGTGCACACCGTGGGTGCGACCAATCATCGGGGTATATTTGTGCTCTATTGCCTTATGTGCCAGTACTGCGATGAGGTCCTTTATATCCTGCATCAGTATCTCGCCAGCCTCAACCATTTGCAGACTGAGCCCGGTGTCAATGACATCGGAGGAGGTAAGGCCGAGGTGGACAAAGCGGGCTTCCTCGCCCAGGCTCTCCGATACGGAGCCGAGGAAGGCAGTCACATCATGGTGGGTCTCCTTGAGGATTTCCTCCATGCGCTTCAGGTTGCACCTTGCCAGTTTTATCTTGGGCATCGCTGCCTTGGGAATGACACCCAGCTCTGCCCAGGCGTCGCAGGCGGCTATCTCGACCTCAAGCCACTTGTGGAACTTGTTTTCGTCAGACCATATTCTCTTCATCTGGGGGCGGGAATAACGCTCAATCATGGCTCTCCTTACAGTTGGCTGCGGTATTTCTGGTAGTTTTCTAGTATCTCGGGGTGCTTCAAGCCCAGGATTTCGGCGGCAAGGTAGGCGGCATTTTTGGCTCCGGCGCTGCCGACGGCTACCGTGGCGACCGGTATGCCGGCGGGCATCTGGGCTATGGAGAGCAGGGCATCAAGCCCTTTCAGGTCGCTGCTGGCTAGGGGTACACCAATAACAGGCAGGGTTGTCCAGCTTGCCATTACCCCGGGCAGGTGGGCTGCCCCGCCGGCGGCGGCAATGATGACCTCAATGCCGCGGCTGGTGGCGTCCTGGGCGAACTGCCTTGCCTTCTCCGGGTTGCGGTGCGCCGAGATTACATTCACCTCATAGCCGATACCGAGGCTGTCCAGCGTATCCAGTGTTGCCTGCATCACTGCGGCATCTGATTTAGAGCCCATAACGACGGCGACTGGTGGCATATCCGGTTATCCTCCTACCAGGGCAATGTCTTTGCGGTAGTGGCAGCCCTCAAATTTAATGCGCGATATATTATCATAGACCTTTTTTCTCGCCCCGGCAAGTGTCCTTGCCGTTGCCGCCACGGTGAGCACCCTGCCGCCGCCGGTCACTACCTGCCCCGATTCCATCCTGGTGCCGGCGTGAAAGACCATTATGTCCCGGTCCACCTCGTTCAGCCCGCTGATGGGAAAGCCCGTCTGGTAGCTTCCCGGGTAGCCGCCTGATGCCAGGACAACACCGGCGCAGGCGTCCTCGCTCCACGCCACCTCTATCTCGCCGAGCCGGTTGTCGGTCACCGCCAGCATGATGTCCACCAGATCGGTCTTGAGGCGGGGCAGGGTGACCTGGGTCTCCGGGTCACCAAAGCGGGCATTGAACTCCAGCGCCTTTGGCCCGTTATCAGTAATCATCAAGCCGCCATAGAGGACGCCCTTGTACGGGCTTCCCTCTTCGTGCATTGCCCTCACCGTGGGTTCCATAATGGTCTCGGCGACTGTTTTCTCCAGTGCCCCGGTGAGGAAGTGGGGCGGGCTGAAGCTGCCCATGCCGCCGGTGTTGGGGCCCCGGTCGCCATCAAAGGCAGGCTTATAGTCGCAGGCGGGTACCATCGGGATCACGGTATGGGCATCGGTGAAGGCAAAGGCGCTCATCTCCCTCCCGGAAAGGTGCTCCTCAATAACCACCCTGTCACCGGCGGCGCCGAAGACCCGGAACTCCATAATATCTCTCAGGGCATCCAGAGCCTGCGCCATTGTCCCGGCGATGATAACCCCCTTCCCCGCCGCCAGCCCGTCTGCCTTGATAACGATGGGCAGCGGCTGCCTCTGGACATACTCCCTTGCCTCGTTGTAATCGGAGAAGCTGGCGCTGCGGGCGCAGGGGATGTTGTACTTCTGCATCAGCTCTTTGGCGAACACCTTGCTTGATTCCAGCCGGGCGGCTTCCCTGGTGGCGCCGAAGACCGGGAGCCCCCGGACGAGGAACTCGTTGCCGATGCCGCTGGCTAGCGGTGCCTCTGGCCCAACGACGGTAAGGTCAACCCGGTTATCGCCGGCTGCCCTGACCAGCGCCCCGATATCGGTCGGGCTGATATCAAGGTTACGGGCAAGCTGCGCCGTGCCGGCGTTACCCGGGGCAGCATAAATCTCCTTGACCTTGGGGCTCTGGGCTAGCTTCCAGACCAGGGTATGCTCCCTAGCCCCGCCCCCGACCACCAGTATTTTTATCTACCTCACCCCCTCAGATTTCTGTTGAACCCCATCCCCTTTATCCCCTTCCCCTTAACAAGGGGAAGGGGAAGTAATTATATAAGAGGGGCGAAGCCCCTCTTGGACACCCCTTGGATTAACCTCCTTTACAGATATTTCTGTTACTCCCACTCAATGGTTGAGGGGGGTTTGGAGGTAATATCGTAGACGACGCGGTTGACGCTGGGGACTTCGTTGACAACCCGGTTGGAGATGCGCGCCAGCAGGTCGTAGGGGAGGCGTGCCCAGTCGGCGGTCATGGCGTCGTCGCTGGTTACGGCGCGGACGGAAATCAGGTAGCCGTAGGTGCGGTAGTCGCCCATTACCCCGACGCTCTTGACGTCGGTGAGCACGGCAAAGCTCTGCCATAGCTGGCGGTAGAGCTTTGCTTTCTTTATCTCGTTCATGACGACCCAGTCGGCGTCACGCAGTATCTCCAGCTTCTCTCTGGTCACCTCGCCGATGATGCGGATTGCCAGACCGGGTCCGGGGAAGGGCTGGCGCCATACCATCTCCTCAGGCAGCCCCAGCTCCAGCCCGACCAGGCGCACCTCGTCCTTGAAGAGGTAGCGCAGCGGCTCAAGCAGCTTCAGTGTCATCCGGGCGGGCAGACCGCCAACGTTGTGATGTGTCTTTATTGTTGCTGAGGCATTGCTCACCGATGAGGTGCTCTCAATGACATCGGGGTAGAGTGTCCCCTGAGCCAGGAAGTCAACCGTGCCTATCTTCTTGGCTTCCTCCTCAAATACGGTGATGAACTCCCCGCCGATAGCCTTGCGCTTCGTCTCCGGGTCAGTTATCCCTTTCAGGCGGCTGAGGAAGCGCTCCGTGGCGTCAACATGGACGACATTCATGCCCAGGTTCAGGTGGAAGGTGTTAAAGGTTCTCTCCACCTCTTCGCGGCGGAGCAGCCCGTTGTTGACGAATATACAGGTGAGCTGGTCGCCGATGGCATGGTGGACGAGGGTGGCAACGACCGCCGAATCAACCCCGCCGGAGAGGGCGACGATAACCCTGCCTTCCCCCACCTGCTCCCTGATTCGGGATATGCTTTCGTTCATGAAATTGCCCATTGTCCAGTTGCCCTGGCAGCCGCATATCCGGTAGGCAAAGTTCCGGAGGATGGTCTTGCCGTCCGGGGTATGGGCGACCTCGGGGTGGAACTGGAGCCCGAATATCCGGTCATCATTGCCCATGACGGCAACGGGCGAGTTTTCCGTATAGGCAAGGGAGGTGAAACCGGGGGGCATTTCCTCAATCTTGTCGGCATGGCTCATCCATACCGGGGAGGGGGAGGGTAGGTCGGCAAAGAGCGGTGAATCTACATTGCTCAGGTGAAGGACGGCATGCCCGTATTCTCGTTTTGCTCCCGGTGACACCTGCCCCCCCAGCTGTTTGGTGAGAACCTGCATCCCGTAGCAGATGCCGAGTACGGGCAGGTGGCTCTCATAGATATAGGCTGGAGCCAGCGGCGCCTCCGGGTCATAAACGCTAGCCGGTCCGCCGGAGAGGATAAATCCCTTGGGGTTTAAGGGGGCTATCTTTTCCCAGGGGGTATCATGGGGCACAAGCTCGCAGTATACCTGGCACTCGCGTATGCGCCGGGCGATTAGCATGCTGTACTGTGAGCCGAAGTCAATGACGATTATCGCCTCGCGCTCCGCCGGGGATATGGCTTCCTCTGCCGTGACCGGCTGCTCACCGGCTATTCCCTTGGCAATCTCCAGGTAGGTGGAGACCTCAATATCATCGCTGGTGGCTATTCGGTGGCTGTTGGCTGCCTTCGTCTTGTCCATTTACCCTCCACTGGGTGAGGAATAACACCATTATACATGACTCCCCGCTGCCACGACAATAACCGTGGATGATGAGTTTTGTTTATTGGCTTGGGGCGGCGGCTATCTGGTGTACCAGGCGAATAAGCCGGTTCCGACAACCATTATTCCGGCGGCGGAGTAGAATACCGAATCAATGTTAACGAGTTCTTCAATGCCCCCGCCGATAAGGGGACCTATCGCCATGCCGATGCTCAGTGCCACGTTCATCAGGGCCATGGTTGAGCCCATGCCAAACTTCTTGCCCTCATCAACCGTCATTGCTGAGTGGGAGGGCATAAAGAGTGCGCCGCCGAGGCCGCCCAGGACGCAGATGCCCAGCAGGGGCCAGAAGCTGTGTGTCAGGGGAATCAGAGCCAGGAAGGCGAGGGTGAGGGTGCTGCCCAGGATTACCAGTGTTCTACGGTCAAATCTATCGGCGATACCGCCGGAGAAGCCCTGGAGCAGAGCCATCAGCAGCATGTTGGTTGCCAGCAGTATGCCGATGAGGGATGTGTTCAAGCCGAGATACAGGGCGGCAAAGAGGGGGAGGAAGGTGGCAAAGATACCCCTGCCCAGAGCAAAGGACAGGCGCTGGAGGAAAAGCCCTTTAACTGCGTTGCTGTCTCTCAACTGATGGAATGATGAACCGGAACCGGCGGCTCGCTGTGGCGTCCTGGCGTTGGGCAGGAAGAAGAGAACGCCGAGGAAGGCGATGAAGTTAAGTCCGCTCATGGTAGAGAAGGCAAATGTCATACCCAGGTGTTCCGTTAGCAGTCCGCCCAGCAAGGGGCCGACGCCAAAGCCGGCGAAGAAGGCAGACTGAAAATAGCCCATCCACCTCCCCTCTTCACCCTTTGGAGCGATGTCACCGACATAGGCTTGAGCAATGGGCAGAATCATGCCGGTAGCGGCGCCGTGTACGAGACGGACTATGGTTAGCTGGAGGACACTGTCTGCCGGTATGTAGCCCAGGGAAATGATGGCAAGGGCAAGAAGCCCGGTGGTGAGGTAGGGCTTTCGCCTACCCCGGTCGGAAAGCCGGCCGACAATGGGCATTATCAGGGTCCGGGAGAAGAAAAACGCGCCAAAGATAATGCCCACCCAGATACCGGTTGCCCCCATACGCTCGGAGTAGAGGGGCAGGAGGGGGGCTATTATGCCGGCGCCGAGCATGGTGGAGAAGACGGCCAGGGCAATTATGGGAAAGACCTTTTTGATCATCGGATGCCGTTATTATAATACCCTGTCACGGAGCATGGCAAACGACGGTAATTGCACTTGCCGCTGGTGGTTGGTATAATTCAGTGTGTTTATGGTGGATATCGGCAGTGGCTGTTGACCGGGAGAAGCCCGTGGTTGAAGACGACAGGCTGGAGGCGATGCGGCATTCGGCGGCTCATGTTATGGCGGAAGCCGTCCTGTCGCTCTTTCCCGATGCCAGGCTGGGCATCGGTCCCGCTATTGAAAACGGCTTCTATTATGACTTTGAGTTGCCCCGCCCCCTGACCCCGGAGGATTTGCCCCTTATTGAAGCCGGGATGAGGGAGATAATTGCCTCTGCGCAGCCCTTCATCAGGGAGGAGGTAGGCAAGGAAGAAGCCCGCCGCTTATTTGCTGCTCAGCCCTACAAGCTGGAGCTTATTGACGAAATCCCCGATGCCACGGTCAGCCTGTACCGGAATGGCTCTTTTGTTGATTTGTGCCGCGGTCCCCATGTCGGCTCCACCGGGGAGATAGGCGCTTTTAAGCTGGTCGGCATCGCCGGGGCATACTGGCGCGGGGAGGAACACCGCCCCATGCTGCAGCGCCTCTACGGGGTAGCCTTCGCTACCGATAAGGCGCTGGCGGAGCATCTGGAGAAACTGGAGGAAGCCGCCCGGCGCGACCACCGGAAACTGGGCAGAGAGCTTGACCTGTTCAGCATCCATGAAAAGGCGGGACCGGGGCTGGTGCACTGGCACCCCCGCGGGGCAGTAATACGCCGTGTTATTGAGGAC
>CAZFCV010000002.1:0-1281 GCA_964517985.1 uncultured Dehalococcoidales bacterium
GCCAACCCTGACATCGTCCCCCACAGTGATGGCGCCCAGCACCACCGCCCCGGTCCCTATGGTCACCCTGTTGCCGATGGCGGGGTGGCGCTTCTTTTTCCCCATGGTTGTTCCGCCAAGAACAACCCCCTGGTACATCAGGACATCATCGCCTATCTCCGCCGTTTCTCCAATGACAACCCCCGCCCCGTGGTCAATGAAGAAGCGCCTGCCAATCTTAGCCCCGGGATGAATCTCAATGGTGGTTAAGAAACGATTGATATGAGAAAGGAAGCGCGCCGGAAACCTGAGCTTGTGGCACCAGAGGTAATGAGCCAGGCGGTGAAGCCACAGGGCATGCAACCCCGGATAGCAAAAGATAACCTCCAGCACGCTTCTGGCTGCCGGGTCCTTGACGAACACCGCTTGAATGTCTTCTCGCAAAGTCTGGAACAAGATAACCGTCCTTTTCCACTATTATCTGCCGGGCACAACCATGGAACCCTTGGGAAGACCAAGGGAACGGGCGATAGCACTAGCCTGGTTATACGGGCACTGTCATCAGGCGTGCTTGGGTAGACACATGCCGCCTACACACTCATAACCAGAGGGACAATCAATATTGGTACTACAGGCGAGATTGCCAGCTAGAAGCTGAGCCCTGGTGGCTCGCCGCTCAGCAAAAATGCTCCGGAAAGCGATTATCATTGCCACCCACACCAGTAACGGTGCCGCTAAGCAGCACAGCAGTACCAGACACACCGCCCCAGCTCGCTTTGCCATCTTCATTGCTGTCACCTCCTTTGCTCCGGCTTCACGACAGTCTCATAGCCTTTCACCATCTTCTCTTACCAGCCCTTGTTACCTTTCGGCTCACCGGCAACAAGACTACCTTCACCTTTCGTATACCCGCTGCCCTTTGCTAAACCTCCTGGAAAAGCCAGGTCGATAGATAGCGCTCACCGGTGTCCGGTAAGACAACCACGATGAGTTTGCCTTTACTCTCCGCCCTCTTAGCCACCGCCACAGCCGCCCAGACAGCAGCCCCCGAGGATATGCCCGCCAGTATCCCCTCCTCCCTGGCTAGCCTCCTCGCCATTTCTCCCGCGTCTTCATTGGTAACCTTAATAATCTCATCAACCAGGTCCGTTCTCATGACATCGGGGATAAAGCCGGCACCAATGCCCTGAATCTTGTGCGCCCCCGGCTTCCCCCCGGAAAGGACCGGGGAGGCAGCTGGCTCCACGGCAATTACCCTGAAGGCGGGGTTCCTCGGCTTTATCACCTCAGCCACACCGGTAA
>CAZFCV010000002.1:1291-2945 GCA_964517985.1 uncultured Dehalococcoidales bacterium
CGTGCCGCCGGTACCTACACCGGAGACCAGTATATCTATTCTGCCCTCGGTATCCCGCCATATCTCCTCGGCAGTGGTCAGCCGGTGAATCTCCGGGTTGGCTGGATTGTTGAACTGCTGGGGCATGAAGTAGCCGGGGTTCTCCGCTACCAGCTGCTCTGCCTTTCTCACCGCCCCTGACATCCCCTCCACCCCCGGGGTCAGCACCAGCTCGGCACCGAAGATGGAGAGGAGCTGTCTTCGCTCCAGGGACATGGTGTCCGGCATGGTCAGGATGAGCCGGTATCCCCGGGCAGCGCAGGTAAAGGCAAGAGAAATGCCGGTATTACCGCTGGTGGGCTCAACAATAACCGTATCCTTATTGATAAGCCCCTTCTCTTCACCATCAACAATCATTGCCACCCCTATCCGGTCCTTGACGCTCCCCATAGGGTTGAAGGACTCAAGCTTGGCAACCACCTCTGCCTTCGCCCCTTTCGTTATCCGGTTTAACCTCACCAGAGGCGTATTCCCGATAAGCTCTCTGGAGTCTCCGGCTATGCCCCTGGCTAGATGGGGTATCTCTATCGTCCGGTAGCGAAGCTTCCCCGATTTTTGAGTTTTCTCTGCCATGTTACCCTGCTCCTTATATCAACTTCTGCCCCTTGTACGGCGTATCCCGCTTTGTCTTCCCCGTATCCATTACCCTCTGGGCTTATATGTGGTACATCACCTGCTTGCCCCTCTGCCTCTCTACCAGGTCCTGCAAGGTAGTCGACTTCAAGAAACCGTCCATCACCGTTTCCAGCTCATGCCAGATATCACGTGTGGCACAAAACTCGGAACGGACACACACCTCCGGGTCATTAACGCACTTCACCAGCGCAACCGAGCCCTCCAGCAGACCAATGACCTCGCTCAAACTTATCTCTTCCGGAGACCGGGCGAGTGAAACCCCACCCCCGATACCGCGGGTGCTCCGTATCATGCCGCCCTCTATAAGCGGGGCAACTAAATGCTCCAGATATGATAGTGAAATCTGCTGCCGCCGGGCGATGTCTCTTAAGAGAACCGGTTCCTCCTCACGGTGAAGGGCTATATCCAGGAGTGCCCTGGTTCCATAGCGCTCTTTTGTGGAAACGTTCATTGCACTGCCCTCCTTGCTAACCATTATCATCAACATGTAAGTTGACTTTTTTACTCAACATTTCAAGGATATCATAAGGGGGGAGGATTGTCAAGCCCCGGTACTGAGCAGGAAACATCACCAACATTACCGGCGAGCACCCACAGTTCAGAAAACTATTCCGACACATATTGCAACAATAACGATTACGAAGACGAATATTGGTGGGATTATTAATGGTGATACAATCCTTAGGACTTGTGCGACTGCTTTTTGCATTTGGGAGATACCAATAGCATAATAGTCAGGTCTTTACTGGTAAACGATATATAGTTCTGAAATATGATTGAGGTAGTATTTAGTGGGGAGTAGTGATCTGTGAAATTATCAAAACTTGTTCTGTCTCTGATGTTGATAAGCGGATTATTGGTAGGCGGAGGTATGTCATGGACCGGCTGTACTTCTAATAAAGCCGAGGCAGAGGAATTGGCGGCCAAATTATTTGAGGCTATTAGAGACAAAGAATACGATAAAGCGCTGACTTTATAC
>CAZFCV010000002.1:2955-21263 GCA_964517985.1 uncultured Dehalococcoidales bacterium
GCTCAAGGTCCTAAAGAATGCTAACGTAAAACTGGGCGACCTTGAATCTTACGAACTGACTTCTTCGTCTTCTATAGAAGGCATATGGCCAACGTCGAGGTCTGCCACATACACTCTGAAATATAAAGTGCAATATTCAAAGTATTCAACGGTTGAAATATTAACAATTTTCAAACAAGCTGGTGGTGAATTAAAAATAACGGAGCATACGATTGATTTGGTTCAACCGATCCTATCAAGGAATTACCAAAACGAACCATAAAAAGTTCACCGGGCAGAGGCTGGACGGGACGGGGCTCTATTACTACGGGGCAAGATACTATGACCCGAATATTGGGCGGTTTATCAGCGCGGATAGTATTGTGCCTGACCCCATGAACCCGCAGTCCTTGAACAGGTACTCATACTGCCTGAATAATCCTCTTAAATATACTGACCCTTCAGGTCATCTAATGAAGCCAGCACGGGTACCACGTTGGCAAGACATCATAGTTAAGCCTCCTTCCGGGGTCAAAAATCATTGACCCAAAATTGATGTTGGCTTGACCCCTCGTTGATGTGAGACCGACACGCAGTTTTTTCAGGGCATAAAAACTGCGTGTCCTACATCCTGTGCAAGCCACGCAGTCAAATACTAGTTATCGTGTGGTACCCCTGGTGCGACTCGAACGCACGACACGCGGTTTAGGAAACCGCTGCTCTATCCTCTGAGCTACAGGGGCATGTCTTCAAGGCTGATTATACATGAGGATAGCGAAAAAGAGCAACGGTTTAAGCCAAATGGGCAAAATTGTGCCAGGAGTAGTTGCCCTTTAAGCCATTAGGGGCAGCTCTGAAGCTCTGAACAGACTTGACTTGTGGCAGCCTTTGTTATATTCTGTCAAAAAGAGGCTATACTTGGGCTTTTCCCTAGCTAAAGGGAGGACGGGAGCAATCCTTACTAAGGTTGAAAAGGGGGTAGTAAAATGGAGGTAGCCGAGCGCGGGAAAGAAACGGAGCAGATGAAGGAAGGCGCTAGCGTTGATGACCAGAGAGACGCGGTAAGGAAGCTGATTGAAGCCGAAATCAGAAGCGTGGTGGATGAGGAGATGCGAAAGGCAGCCCAGGAGCTGCTGGAAGAGCAGCGGATGGCGATACGGCAGATGGTGGAGGAACAGAGAAAGATAATCAGGGAGGCGGTAGAGGAGGAGAAGAAGGCTATCTGGGCAAGGGTGGAGGAGATGAGGCAGTCAATATCAAGGATCGGCTTGAGATAGTGGCTTGCCCCAGAACACAACGAGGGAAAACCCCGATCGGGCTTCAGTGGTTCGTGGCTCTACACCGTGTTTCAGGTGATTAATATCGTCTTCCCGAGCAGGCTGCCTCTGGCTGTCGCCACCCTGGGCCAGCATTGATTTTCTTCGTACTGTTTCAAGCAGAGCATAGATTGAGACGCCCGATACTTCCAAATAATCAAGGTTGCCAGTTGCCCACACTGCATCGGGGCAAACAAAATATAGAGGATAACACCAGGACAGGAGGACAGGCGTGGAATGGTGGCAAATAGCGCTAATTTTTCTAGCCTGTGTTGCGGTAGGGGTAGTTATCGGTGCTCTTTTTAGCTACCTTATTCTACGATTTGTCAAAAAGAGGGAAGCAACCTTCATGCACGATATAGCCTCGTGGTTTGGCCGGAGGCGCAAAGCGGCCGCTCTCAGCGATGCCACCATGCCACCAGGCAATAAACCCGATAAGCCCAGGGCGGCTCCGGTGCCCCCTCCCATGATTGAAGAACATCTAAAGCTGGTGGCACCCGAGCTACTTGCCGAAGTCAAACAGAACCGCCGGATAGCTAACGAAACCCTGAAAGATAAGCTGCTCGCTTTCCAGACCCAGGCGTGGGATGCCCACCAATACGAGGTTGATAAACTACCGGCAGCCCTGCACGATGACCTGGAGCAGGCTTATACCGATATACGCCTGGCAAACAGCCTGGCCTGGCTATCATCAGAATTCAGCCGCCACACCCCCAGCCTGAACGAGAACTATCTAAAGCTGCGCACCAGTATTGCCGAGAGACTTGACCGGATAACGCAGCAGATGGAACAGATGGCTGGTGCCAAGGTTAAAACCTAGTACAGTTCCCCTGACCCACCGCCCAAACCACCCCCAGAGGTATTACTGCTTTATGGCACTCAGGATGTCGGCACTCATGCCGGGAAACCGGGAAAGCCATTCCAGCCTTTCCTTCTTCAAGTGACGGGACAGTTCCTCTATCTGCTCATCACTGTAGTAGTTTCCAGGCTCAAATCTATCCAGCTCCACACCGGGGACCTCCGAGGGGACATCATAGCCCCAGAAGTCGTCCCGCCGCCACTCAATGCGGTCCTTGGCTATCATCTCAATTATCTTTGCCGAGTCCCTCACCGTAATTTTCTGCCCCCGGTCCATGCCGCCGACATGCCCGGTATTGAGGGTGAAGCACTGAATATCCGGGTTCTCCCGCAGGATGCTGAGGAACATGTTACCCTCCTCGGAATGGGAGCCGACAATAAACGGGTTGGTGCCGACCACCCGCAGCGCCTTGCCCGCTTCCGTCGGGTCACCGGCTGAGGTCTCCACCGATTCACCGAGCATAAAGGCGGCAGCCGCCCACTCCGGACTGAGGCGAACCACCGGGGGCACAATATCATGCCGCCTGGTGATAAAGAGTATGAAATCAACCTTCCCCGGGTCTATCTGGTCATCGGTGAAAGAGATATCATTCCTCTTGACCATCGCCCGACCATTGGAGGTCAGGGTAGCATCAAAAAAGTCCACCTTGCCCGTCTCCGGGTCAACGGCAACATTCTCCAGTATCGCCCTCGGGCTCAGGGCGGCGGCGTAAAGGAGCGGCTGGGAGCCCGGCTCCAGACCCTCCGTTTTGATATAGTAAGAATCCTCGGTGCCGACAGCCGTCCCGTCCTTCCTCAATATGACGACATCGTCCTGGCGGATAATCACCCTTTCCGGAAATCTCAGCCAGTGGGAGTGGCAGGATAGGGTGGTCTTCCCCGTGGCACTCAAGCCGAAAAGGAGGAAACCGAAGTCCCGCAGCTGGTTCCCCCTCCTCACCCTGAGTATCTTACCGGCGGCATGCAACCCCAGGTTCCCCTGCGTCTTAGCCCAGTACATCACCTGCCGCAGCATCGCCTTCTTCTGCTCTCCCTTATAGTCACTGCCCAGGGCAATGGTCAATCCCATCTCGGGAAAGACGAGAACCTTCTTCTCCCCCCACTCCGGCACGGCGAGGGAGATGAAATCCGGCGTATTCCCATCTTCCGGGGGAAACAGGGTGTTACCCCACATCAGTGGCAGCCGGGCATACTCAGCGGTAACATACAACCGGCAGCTCCTCTTGAAACCGGGCGTCATGCACATGGTGCGGTCCAGCTGAATCATCTCCTTGTCCTTGAGATAATCCAGGACGCTGCCAATAAGCGCCATGTCATCCGGGGCAGGGTCACCCATTATCACCTCGGTCAGCTTTGCCATCCGGTTGCGCACCCGGGTAATCACGGAGAGATTGCCGAACTCGGTGATGACCCCGCCGTGCTCGAGTGCCCACCCCCGGAGGCTCCCATCCGAGGGGTTATCTATAATCTTCTTCGGTTGGAATGGTCTGCCAAATATCTTTTCCATCGCCTAATGATTATAGCAGTGATTGGGGGTGGCTTGCAACTAAAAAGCGGCTCCTAGCCCACCAGCGGTGATAGCTGCTGCTGCAACTGGGAGAGGAGAACGGTTTCCTGCCGGGCATGAGCCATGTCACGCAGGATGGCGGTGCCCGTCGCCACCTCCTGCTCGCCGATAATCACCGCATATTGAGCGCCGAGGCTATTTGCCTGCCTCAGCTGAGCCTTCAGGCTCCGGCTGCCGCTACCTTCAATAACAGCCAGCCCCGACCGCCGCAGCCGGGACGCCAGCCTCATCGCCTCATCCCGGGCGGCTTCACCAATACAGGCAAGGAAAATACGGGGGCGGGGCAGAGCCGGCACGGAGATATCCTGCTTCTTGAGGTTCAGTATTATGCGCTCCATGCCGGTGGCAAAGCCGATTGCCGGCGTCGGCTTTCCGCCAAGCTCCTCAATCAGGTCGTCATAGCGGCCACCACCACCGAGGGCGCTCTGGGCACCCCCCTCTTCCTCCGGTTGAACTTCAAACACCGTCCGGGTGTAGTAGTCCAGACCCCGGACCAGGCGATGATTTATGGTAAAGGAAAGCCCGAGTAACTCCAGGCATCCCTTCACCTGGCTGAAGTGCGCCTCGCACCCCGGGCACAGGTTGTCAATGCTCCTGGGGGCAGAGTCAGCCACCTGCTGGCAGACGCCGTTCTTGCAATCAAAGAGGCGGAGCGGGTTCTTCTCCAGCCTTGCCCGGCAGTCGGGGCACAGGCGGACATCATGCCCGGAGTAATAGTCCCGCAGGGTTGCCACATAAGCCGGGCGGCACTGCCGGCAACCGATGCTGTTGAGCTGAAGGGCAAGCCGGCGCAGCCCAAGGGAGAGGAAGAACTGCCATGCCATATCAATAACCTCGGCATCAAGGGTGGGCTCGCCGTCCCCGATAGCCTCACAGCCAAACTGGTTGTGCTGGCGGTACCTCCCCGCCTGGGGTCTCTCGTAGCGGAAGATGGACGCCATATAGTAGAGCTTTACCGGCTGCTGCCGGCTATGCATGCCGTGTTGCAGATAGGCGCGGCATACCGATGCCGTGCCCTCCGGTCTCAGGGTCAGGCTGCCACCCCCCCGGTCCTCAAAGGTATACATCTCCTTCTGGACGATGTCGGTCGCTTCGCCGACACTGCGGCTAAAGAGACCGGTATCCTCAAAGGCGGGGGTATCAATCTGCTCGTAGCCATAGAGCTGACAGATAGCCGCCGCCCTCTGCTCTACAAAGCGCCAGTACGGCTGCTCCTGGGGTAGAATATCTGTAGTTCCCCGTGGTGCCCGGTACAATCCAGCTTCTCCGCTAATCCTATCCTGTGCTAGGATACCGTATCCGGGCGCAGTTTGTAAAGGGACTGGAGAGGGGTTTCGCCCCTCTCTAAAGATGGGTTGTGCAAGAGGCTGGGCAGATATGATAAAATAATCGGGCACAGGAGTGTAGCTCAGTTGGCTAGAGCAGCGGTCTCCAAAACCGCAGGTCGGGGGTTCGAGTCCTCCCACTCCTGCCAGTTTTTGAAGCTAAAATTGCCTTGCCACATCAGGCTAAAGACGATACCTGGCAGAGCTGTGACTTGAAAGGGGCAAACCCGGAAATGGGGTCAAGGGTCTGGTCATCAACCAGGATGTTGACGTTGGCTTCGCCGGGCCACTGGTGCGGCACCATGACCACGCCCGGCATTATGGTATCGGTAACATCAGCCCTGAGCTTTATACTGCCCCGCGGTGAGGTGACGGCTACCATGTCGCCGGACTGAATACCGCGCGGTCCGGCATCCGCTGGATTTATCTCCACCCGCGGCTCCGGCAGCATCCGGTGCAACCGGGGGATATTGCGGAACTGGGAGTGGAGATAGGGGAGCTTCCGCCCCCCCGTGGTCAGAACCAGCGGGAAGGACGGCGCCAAATCGGGGCGGCTCAGCGGGCTCTCCGCCGGTTCCCGGTACACCGGGAGCGGTTCATAGCCATACTGCGCCAGAACGGAAGAGGCAATCTCCACCTTGCCCGAGGGGGTCTGAAACCCGGCTTCCTCATAGTGTTTGGCGGGGCGGGGTGGGGCGGTAAACGGTAACCCCTCCGGATGCTGCCTCAGGTCTTCAATGGTTACACCTGATGGCTCAAGGATTTCGCTAAAGCACTTCTCAAGGTCACCGTCCCAGAACTCGGCACCGAGCCCCAGTCTCTTCGCCAGCTCAAAGATGATTTTCCACTCTGGCCAGCTTTCCCCTACCGGGGCAATGGCGGGCTCTATCCAGCTGACAAACCCCTTGGCGAATGGCGGACGCACCAGGATGTCCCTTTCCACCCAGGATGCCAGGGGGAGCACTATGTCAGCGAGCTGCGTGCCCGGGGTATGGAAGTATTCCGTAACCAGAATGAAGTCAAGCTTTCTAAGGTTTTCCACCAGATGATTGGTGTTGGGGAAATGCAGCGGGTTCAGCCCGGCGCCGAAGAGGGCTTTGATGGGGTAGGGGCTACCGCTCTCAATCCGGTCAGCCAGAACGTTAGCCTCCATTTCCCGCAACATCCTGGTCCAGAGGGGGAACCGGTCCACGCCGAGACCCGGGGGGAAGCTGTCCACCAGCTCATGGAGGGTAATATCATTCATTGGCAGGGCAGCCGGCTGCAGCCGGTTGCCGCCCGGCACATCAAGGTTACCGGTCAGCGCCGGGAGCAGTATGACTGCCCGGTGGTTCTGCACCCCGTTGGAGCAGTGGGTTGTGGACTGGGGGCTAAGCCCGATTTTGGCTGGTTTCTGAGTGGCGTATAATACCGCCGCTTCCCTCACCCTGGTGGCGGGTACCCCCGTTATCTCCTCCACCTTCTCCGGCGGGTACTTCTGAACCAGCTTCGCAAGGTCAGCAAAGCCCACCGTCCACTTCGCCACGAACTCCCGGTCATAGAGCTGCTCATTAATGATTACATTCATCATCCCCAGCGCCAGGGCACCATCGGTACCCGGCCGCAACTGAAGGTGCATATCCGCCATGGAGGCAATGTCGGTGCGGCACGGGTCAACAACAATGAGCTTGAGCCCCCTTTTCTTTGCCTCCAGATGTTCCTCCCACACACCGGGAAAGGAGTTCTTCACGCTGGAGCCCCATATCAGCTTGCACCGGCTCGCCGGGTCAATCTTTGTGCTCTGGGCATTCAGGCGGCCATAATCAGCCCCGTAGGTCACGATGCTAGCCAGAAGGGTAGCAGTGAAGCAGTTGCTGCTCTCGGTGCAGTAGTTCGGCGAGCCGAAGGCATGCGCCAGACGATGAAAATAGAGGCGCGGTTCCTTGGTATAGGCAATCCAGAAGACGACCGACTCCGCCCCGTATTCCGCCTTTACCTTCTGTAGCTTGCTGGCGGTGGTATCCAGGGCTTCATCCCAGGAAATGGGCACAAAGGAGCCGGCTCCCCGCTCACCGGTGCGCTTCAGGGGTGACCGCAAGCGGTCAGGGTGATAGGCAAAGTCCAGCTGAGCCTTCCAGCGCGGGCAGGTATTAACCACACCCCGGTCTACCATATCAATCCGGGTGGCTTTACCCTGGCGGATATGAACCTTCGTCTGGCAGGAGTCGTGGCACATCTGGCAGACACCATCCTTGACCACCTCCGGCTCCACTACATCGTTTTTAGCCTCTGGCATTATCCTTCCTTTCAACTATAGCTATCTGCGTCAAGTCACCCCGGTTAAAGGGGCCACTTTATCTCCGATACCGGCGGTGGCACCGGCTTGATTTCAGGAGCCTCCGGAATAACGGGCAGCAGCAGGTGGGACGGATTTGACGGGTCGTGGTAGATGGTGTTCTTTCCCGGGAGGGGTGTCATCTCCGAGATGTTTACCGTGCGCAGGTGCTCCCGGTACCAGAAGTCCTCGCTGGCAATCTGCACCCAGAGCTTGTGCCCTGCCCGGAAGGTATGGAATACGGGCTGCATCTCTATCTGGTACTCATATACCTTGCCCGGCTCCGGGCGAACCGGATTCTGGAAGGGGTGGTAGGGTTGCCCCACCTCGGACTTAGCCTCGTCCACCTCCCGGAAGGAAGCCTTGAGCTGCCCTCTGGTGAATAGGTTGACATTGCCCTCCGGGTCAACATCCCCTATCTTGACAAACCATTCCGTGTCCAGGGTTGTTGAAGAGCCGTAGAGGACGGCGCTCAGGGGGCCCCACACCCGGACATCCCTGTCCAGCGGAGCGGTAGCATAGGCAAGCACCGGCTTGCCCTCCGCCACCGGGCCGAAAGACTCCGGCAGCAGGTAGCTATCCGGTGGCTCATCCCCCGCCGCCTCCAGGCTGAGCAAGCCGTAGGGCGGCTGCGTGGCGGGCCCCGCCGGATTGGAGCGCAGGTGGAACTTCGTCCACTCCGTCCTTGCCAGGGGGTATTCGTTCTCATAGCGCCACTCGCCACTACCGGTGTCAAATATCGTCACCGGGGGCTCGTCCATTATGCCGGTGTCAATGCCCTTGAGCCAGTGGTCGTACCACCTGAGCAGATACTCGCTCATCGGCTGGCTGGTCAGGAAAAGCTCGTGCTGGTGGATTCCGGAGGGGGGCACCACAAGGAGCTTTTTCGGCGATTTGATTTCGGGATAGCCAGCGAGCTGCCCCCGTGAGTGGACGAAGCCGGTCTGCGCCACCATGCTCAGCACGGGGACCTTAATCCTGTCCAGCTTATTCCAGGCTGACCTCTCCCAGTAGTAGGGCCCGTCCTCGGTGCTGGCTGCCAGATCAGCGAATATGTTAGCCGGCGGGAGCTTCCCTTCCACCGGTCCGGGCCAGACAGCCTGGCGGAACATGTCCAGCCCCCACATGCCGAGAAACCAGCCAAAGAAGATGCCGCCCTGGTAGGCGAAATCACGATAGGCATCTATCCCGGCATCAAAGGGGGCAATGCACCTGAGGTGAGGCGGCTGCTGGGCGGCGGTGTAGTACTGGCTCATGGCAAAGTAGGAGTCACCCGTCATGCCCACGTTGCCATCACACCACGGCTGCCGGGCGCACCATTCCACCAGCTCGTAGCTGTCTTCCTGCTCCGCGGCGTCAAAGAAGTTGTACTGCCCTTGCGAGAGGCCGGTGCCCCTTATCTGGGCAACGACATGGACATACCCCCTGGGGACAAAGAAGCTGGTGGCACCGGCTTCAATGGAGTGCGATAAAGCCGGCGGCAACTGCTGTATCTCCTTTATGTAGGGCGATATGGACAGCAGTGCCGGGTAGCGCCCCTCTGCCTCCGGGCGGTAGACATCCACGGCAATCTTAACGCCATCCCTCATGGTGACATAGACATTCTCATCAAGCTTGATTCCCGGAGCTAAAGGTCCTCTTACGGTTGGTACCTTGGTCACTTCTTTCACCCCCTTACCGCAACAAGAATAATACCAGCAAGAAACGATGGCACACTCATTATAGCACACCAGACAGGCAAGGTAACTTGACACCGGTAAGGCGGGGCGTTATGCTATCATTGGTACCGGGTGGCAAGTTGCCTTGGAATCCCCCCACCCCTGCCGAGCCAGAGCCGAGGTGGTGGAATCGGTAGACACGCCATCTTGAGGGGGTGGTGAGCGTAAGCTCGTGGGAGTTCAAATCTCCCCCTCGGCACCATTTACAAGCGGAAGTAGTTCAGCGGTAGAACGCCTCCTTGCCAAGGAGGAGGTCGTGGGTTCGAATCCCATCTTCCGCTCCAGAGAGGTCAAGCTACGGCACCGCCAGGGTTGAGGGGCGACGTAGCCAAGTGGATAAGGCGGGGGTCTGCAAAACCCCTATTCGGCGGTTCGAATCCGCCCGTCGCCTCCAGCATTTGCCCCTTCCCCAAAACCGTCTATCCGTCCGGCAAGCACCTCAGGATAGGTTCCTAAAGCGCCAGAAGGCAAAAAGAGGCGCCCCGTTCCCCGCTTAAGTGGAGAAACTTATTTACCCCGGACAAACCGCCCCATTTTTTAACCTCAGGCAAGGGGGCGCTTGACACTCACACGGCTACTGGCTACAATAACCCTGCCAAAGCCGGGGTGGCGGAATGGCAGACGCAGCGGACTTAAAATCCGCCGGATTTTTCCTTGTGGGTTCGAGTCCCACCCCCGGCACCAGCCCGAAAATCATTACCATGGATTTAAGGCGGCAGCTATGTCCTGGCTGGTAGTAGCCCTGGGTTACCTCCTCGGCTCCATTCCCACCGCCTATATTGCCGGACGCCTGCTCAAGGGAAAGGACATCCGGCAGATGGGTGACCAGAATATGGGCGCCCGCAACGCCTTCTATCAACTGGGGGCAAAGACCGGGCTAGCCGTGTTTTTCATCGATGCCGGGAAGGGGGCGCTAGCCATAGCCATCGCCCAGGCAGCCAATACATCACAAAACTGGGTGCTGCTTGCCGGTGCCGCCGCCGTTATCGGGCACAACTGGCCCATATTTGCCGGCTTCCGGGGGGGCCGGGGGGAGGCGACCACCATCGGTGTGCTGCTAACCGTAATCACCCAGCCGATGCTAGTCCTCGTCGGGCCAGCACTAGCCGCCCTCATCATCGGGAGGAATGTTATCACCGCCAGCTGTGTCCTCTTCATCCCGCTGCCGCTGGTAGGCTGGTGGCTAGGGGTGCCCGGCTTGCTCATCACCTACGGCATTGCCCTGCCCTGCCTCGTCGGCTTCACCCACTTCCTGCGGAGAAGGCAACTAGCAGCCACCCGGAGGGCAAAAAGCACCTGAAGCCATCCAAACCCCGGGGTAACCCCCGGCTTGTAAAACTTTCGTACTTGCTGGCGGCAAACGGTATTGACTTGGTGGCTACCGCAGCTTATACTTCCCCTGTCACAATCTTCATTCCGGGATAGGGGAGGCGAGAAGTGAAGATGAGAACCTTATCACCAAGGCTGGTACTGGTCGGGGTTATCCTGGGTACGGTTGCCCTCCTCGGCGGCTCCTGTGATGGCGTGGCCAACGAGGCACCGATTATCCTCAGCCTCAGCAGCGAACCCACCAGTGTTGTCCCCGGCGGCAGCGCAACCATAACCTGCTTCGCCACCGACCCGGATGATGATAGCCTGAGCTATAGCTGGGAATCCAGCGACGGCAGCATCAGCGGTAGCGGAAAGGTCATTACCTGGACGGCACCGGATGACACCGGCACCTACCCCATCAGCATCACCGTTACCGACGGCAAGGGGGGGGTTGCTAACCGGAGCTACGCCATCACCGTGGTTCCCGAGGCAGCCAACAAGCCGCCGGTGATAACCAGCCTCAGCATCGAACCCATGTATGTAGAGCCGCAGAAGAAGGCTACCGTCACCTGTGTGGCGAACGACCCGAACGGCGACCCGCTGACCTACCGGTGGTGGACCAGCCTGGGCCGCTTTGAGGGTGCCGGCAGCACCGTTACCTGGGTAGCCCCGATTCACACCGGGGAATACGAGATTGAAGGATAGCCAGGGAACCCCTGCCGTGCAGAGGATTACGGTTACGGTAGCCCCCAACGAGCCGCCGGAAATCAGCCACGTCCGCGCCAAATCGTCCGTGGTTGTCCTTGAACACAGCACCACCATAACCTGCACCGCCGAAGACCCCGATGGCGACCCGCTGACCTACGCCTGGTCAGCCACGGAGGGCAGCATCAGCGGCAGCGGCAGCACTGTTACCTGGACGGCACCGGGCAGGGCGGGCTATTTCACCGTTGAAGTCACCGTTGAGGATAACCGGGGGGGAAGCACCACCTCCAGTGTTACCCTGCAAACCGAGGGGATAAAGAGAACCACGGTGCTGAAGCCGGTCTCCGAGGAGAGCGGCGCCGTCAAGTCCGATGGCACCACACTGTCGCTGTTTACGGTGGGCGATGACAGCACCAACAACGGCATCCGCGTCTATCTCAGCTTTGACCTCACCGGAATAACCAAGGTGGAGGAGTTCCACAGTGCGGCACTGTCTATCGTCACCCTGGAAAAGAACGGTACCCCCTGGGCTGACCTGGGTGACCTCCTCATCGACGAGGTGGTCTACGGGGAACGTTCGCTACAGTACGAGGACTATGAGCTCACCGGCACACGCCTGGAGCGCTTCGACTCGGCACCAGCCGCCGATATAGACCTGACGCCGCTTATTGAACGGGCGCTGCGTGATGGCGACTCACGGCTTCAGATAAGGATATACTTCAACACGGAAACGGATGGCGATAGCTCCGCCGACAATATAAAAATCACTACCGCCGAGCTGAAGATAAACTACGTGGAAAGGACGCAGTAAGCCCGCCCGGCGTCTATCGGCTCTTCCTCCCCACCACCCGGCGCACCGCCTGCTCAATGTCGCCGGCAGTGAGCCCGTAGCGCCGGAAAAGCTCCGCCGATTCACCCGATTTGGCATAGGTGTCCTTGATGGCAACAAGCTCCACGGGCACCGGCTGACGCTGCGCCAGCCGGCGGGTGACGGCGCTCCCCAGTCCGCCGTGCTCCAGGTGCTCCTCGGCGGTGACGATAGCCCCGGTCTCCACGGCAGCCTTAACCACCGCCGCTTCATCCATCGGCTTAAGGGTGGGCATGTTCAGCACCCGGCAGTCTATGTCTTCCTTCCCCAGGTTTTGCGCCGCCTCCAGAGCCGCCGGGACCATAAGCCCGATAGCGATAATGGTGGCATCACCACCCTCCCTCATTGTCACCGCCTTGCCCAGCTCAAAGCGATAGTCGGCACCATACACCAGCGGTGTCCTGGGGCGGCATAGCCGGATGTAAAAGGGCCCATAGGTAGCGGCTGCCAGCCGTACCGCCTGCGCCGTCTCAACAGCATCAGCGGGAACGATAACGGTAAACCCGGGCAGTGCCCCGACCAGAGCCAGGTCTTCAATAGCGTGGTGCGAGGTGCCATCCTCACCAACACTGATGCCACCGTGAGTGGCAACCAGCTTGACATTGTGCCCGGGCTGGGCGACCGACACGCGGACCTGGTCAAAGGAGCGCCCGGCAATAAAAACGGCAAAGGTGCTGGCAAAGGGGATTTTCCCCGAAGCAGCCAGCCCGGCAGCAATACCCACCATATTCTGCTCGGCAATTCCGCAGTTAAAAAAGCGGTCGGGGAACTCCCGGGCAAAGAGCATGGTCATCGTGGAGCGGGAAAGGTCAGCATCCAGCACCACAATATCCGGGTTCTCTCTTCCCAGCTCAACCAGGGTCCGGCCATAGGCTTCGCGGGTTGAAACCAGCTCCGCCATCCCTAACTCAGCTCCCGCAAGGCTATCTCCACCTCTCTGGCACTGGGCGCCCGGCCATGAAAATCAATGTTATTTTCCATAAAGCTGACCCCCTTGCCCTTGATGGTGCGGGCGATGAGCACCGTGGGCTGCCCCTTGACCTGCTTCGCCCTGGCAAAGGCTCGCCCGAGCCGGGTAAAGTCGTGACCATCAACCTCAATAACATGCCAGCCGAAGGACCGCCACTTCCCGGCGAACGGGGCAAGATTCATAACATCACAGTTCCAGCCGTCTATCTGCTGCCCGTTGTTGTCCACGATAGCCACCAGGTTATCCAGCTTGTAGTGAGCCGCCGCCATCGCCGCCTCCCACACCTGACCCTCATCACACTCCCCGTCACCGAGGAGAACATAGACCCGATAGTCCTGCCGGTTGAGCCGGCCAGCAAGGGCAGTACCAACGGCGAAGGAAAGCCCCTGCCCCAGGGCACCAGCCGACATCTCCACACCCGGGGTACACGTACAGTCGGTGTGTCCCTGAAGGCGGCTATCCAGCTGCCGCAGGGTGAGCAGCTCATCCGCCGGGAAATAGCCGCATTCCGCCAGGACGGCATAGAGCAGGGGGGCAGCGTGCCCCTTGCTCAGGATGAAGCGGTCCCGCTCCTTCCAGCAGGGGTCAGCCGGTTTGTGCCGCAGCACCTTGAGGTAAAGGGTAGTCACAATCTCCACCGCAGAGAGCGAGCCGCCGGAGTGCCCGCTGCCCGCCCTGCCAATCATGGAGATAATACGGTGGCGCACCCGCCTGGCTACGGCTTGCCTCGCTTTTAGCGATGCCGCCGATGAAAAAACCTCGGCACTAACATCATTCACCGAGGCTGCTGATAGTATGTTCCCGGCTTCAGGCACCGACACCCATACCCCCTTTTTTCTGGTTCCCAAGGAAAATTATACTCCATGAAAGGGCGGCAAGCAAGGGGATAAAGGGAGGGGCGCTGCGGGTGGAAGCGGGACGGATTTGATTTTTGCCGCCGCCTCTGCTTAAATTATACTGTCTAGAAGGGGGAAGATAGTGCCAGATTTAACACTAAAGACCAGCAAGAGGAACGTCCTGGGCAAAAAGACCCGGTTTCTACGCCGCAGTGGTATTACCCCGGCTCACCTTTTCGGGCACGGCGTTGAACCGCTTCACCTGCAGTGTGATGCCGCCAAGCTGCAGCGGATGATAGCCCAAGCGGGAACAACCAGACTTATCGCCCTGGAGGTGGAAGGAGACCGGCACCCCAGGAATGTCTTCATCCGTGAAATACAGCGTGATGTCCTCACCGGGGAACTGCTCCATGTTGACTTCTACCAGGTACGAAAGAGGGAAAGGATGAAGGCAGACGTGCCCATCGTCCTGGTTGGTGAAGCCCCGGCAATGAAAGTAAAAGGGCGCAGCATAATACACGGTATCACCAGCCTGAGTGTTGAGTGCCTGCCGGACAGGCTCCCGCCCCAGATAGAGGTTGACCTGAGCCAGCTGGAGGAGGTGGAGCAGGCAGTCCATGTCCGGGATATTGCCCTTGATGAGAGCATCACGGTTAACATTGACCCGGACCAGCTGGTGGTAAAGGTCAGCGAGGCACGCCTGGAGAGGGTAGAGGAAGAGGTTGTCGCCGAGGTTGAAGCCGGGGTTGAGGCTGAGGTAACGGCAGAGAAGGAAGAGGAAGCGGCTGAGTGAAGCAATACGCCAGCTCGGCTATAACCCGGCGATGATTATTGACTTTCACACCCATATCTTCCCGCCCCAAATAAAGAAAAACCGCCGGCAATATGTTGACCGCGACCCCTGCTTCGCCATCCTTTACTCCAGCCCCAAGGCAGGGCTTGCCACTGCTGACGAGCTTATCGCCAGCATGGACAAAGAGGGGGTTGACATCTCGGTTGTTGTCAACTACGGCTGGACCACCCACGAGCTGTGCGTTGAGACCAACGACTACATCCTGGAATCAATAGCCCGCTACCCGAAGCGGCTGGTCGGCTTCTGCGCCGTCCAGCCCAATTCCTGTGATGCCGCCATCACCGAGATAGAGCGCTGCGCTCGTGCCGGGGTAAAGGGGGTGGGCGAGCTGAGGCCAGATATGCAGCTATTTGACCCCGGTGACGAGGTATTCATGGCGCCACTGGTAGCGGCGATGAGAAAACACGACCTTATCCTGCTCACCCACGCCTCCGAGCCGGTAGGGCACACCTATCCGGGCAAGGGCAGTATTACCCCGGAGATACTCTACCCCCTCATTACCAGCTTCCCCGACCTGCCTGTCGTCTGCGCCCACTGGGGCGGCGGGCTCCCCTTCTACGCCCTGATGCCCGAGGTAAAGAAGGCGATGGGCAACGTCTTCTTTGATACCGCCGCATCGCCTTTTCTATACACACCCGAGGTATATACCCAGGTTATCCAGCTGGTCGGCAGCGATAAAATCCTCTTCGGCACCGACTACCCACTGCTGCCACCGGGACGCCTGCTGAGCGAGATTGGCTCCCTGAACCTGCCCGAGGAAACAAAGAACCTCATCCTGTCCGGTAACGCCCGGAGGCTGCTGGGCATAACGGGGGAGGGATAGGTGGCGGAGCAGCTCCGCTCGTTCATTGCTATTGAGCTCCCCGAGGCGCTGAGGGAGGAGCTGGGCGCATTGCAGGCCCGGCTAAATGTCCACCGCCCGCCGGTGGCAAAATGGGTTGACCCGCACAGCATCCACCTGACACTCAAGTTCCTGGGCAACATCGCGGCAGACCGGGCTGGCGAAATCGGCAGGGTAATGGAAGAAGCCAGCACCGGCATACCGCCATTCCACCTCTGGGTCAAGGGGCTGGGGGCTTTCCCCGATATGAGGCGGGTCCAGGTGGTCTGGGTAGGGCTGGGCGGGGAGCTGGTTTACCTGAGCCAGCTCCAGGAGCAAATTGAGAGCGGGCTAGCCCGCCTCGGCTTCGCCCGCGAGCGGCGCTCGTTCACACCACACCTGACCCTGGCTCGTGTTCGAGACCAGGCAGCCACTGCGGAGCGGCAGGCGCTCGGGCTGGCTATCGCCGGCAGCGGCCCGGGGATAGACTATAGCTTCACCGTGGACAGGGTTAGCCTGATGAAGAGCCAGCTCACCAGGGAAGGCGCCATACACAGCCGGCTCCATTCCGCCGCCCTGAAAAAACCAGCCAGTCCGAAATGAACTGGCTCAGGTCGGGGGAAAGCCCTTGTCAACGGGGAAAACTTGGTGTATACTGCTAGGGAACTAAGGTTGGGAGGAGGTCCTCGTGGAACAATGTAACTGTTTTCCTAAGTGCCAGAAGTGTAATTCTGGTGACCTGGTGCCCCTGTCTGATTTTGGCAGTCAAGGGGCAGCTATTCATTACAAGGCATGGGTTTGCACCAATCCTGATTGCGGCTTCAACCTGAAAATCAGGAATGGCGATGTTTACATCAACGAGCCCATCATCAGCGGGGTGAATAACCGCTCCCGTAGCTAACCTTCACCGTAGAGCTTTAGGCTATAGGCGGTAGGAGTGCTTCCTCAGTTAACCAAGCTCAAGGGGGTGGCACTGGATTTCTTGCTGCCACAGTGGTGTATCGGCTGTGGTCGCGAGGGCAATCTCCTGTGCCCTTCCTGCCGGCGGAAACTGCCCCGGATTATGCCCCCGCTCTGCCCCCGGTGCGGTCAAATGCAACCCAGCGGCATACTATGCCCCGGCTGCGTCAGCTGGCGGGCACATGTAGACGGCATCCGCTCCCCCTTCCGATTTGAAGGGATAGTCCGCCAGGCTATCCATCAACTGAAGTACCGCAATATCAGAGCCCTGGCTTTACCCCTTGCCGGACTGCTGGAGGGCTACCTCACCGCCAACCCCGTCCCGGGGGAGGTGCTGGTGCCGGTGCCCCTGCACCGGAAGCGCCTGCGGGAGCGGGGCTATAACCAGTCCCGCCTGCTGGCACGGGAGCTGGGCAAGCTCACCAATCTGCCGGTGGTTGATGACTGCCTCACCCGACAGCGAGAGGCACCCCCCCAGGCGAGAACATCAAGAGCCGAGGAGCGGTGGGGCAATGTCGCCCATGCCTTTACCTGCCGCCACCACGGGCTACAGGACAGGGCAGTCCTGCTTATTGATGACGTCGCCACCTCCGGGGCTACCGTTGATACCTGCGCCGCCGCGCTGAAGGCAGCCGGAGCCACCTCGGTCTGGGCACTGGTAGTGGCAAGGGAGACATAGGACAACAAGAGGGGAAATAAAGGGGATACGACAAGGAGTGGAAACCGATGGAGCTACAGATAACCGCCAAGAGCATACCGCTGCTGCCCGAGGTGCAGCGCTATATTGAGCGCAAGCTGGGCCGGCTCAGCCGCCACCTGCCCAACATCACCGAGTCCAAGGTGGAAATACTGGAACAGAAGACGAAGTCTCCCCAGCAACGCTTTGTGGTGCAGATGACCATAGATAGCCGGGGCACCCTGCTCCGCAGCGAGGAGAGAGGGGAAGACCTGTTTACCGCCATTGATAGAGTGGCGGCAGTTATGGACCGGCAGATTGCACACTACAAAGGGAAGCGATATGAGAAGGGGAGGGGTAACTCGCTGGCGAGGAGCGAGCTTGCCGAGAAGGCAGCGCCGCCACCTCCCCCCAGAGTGGTCAAGGTGAAGCGGTTCGCCGTCAAGCCAATGTCCGTCACCGAGGCGGTGAGCCAGATGGAGCTCCTGGGGCATGATTTCTTTCTCTTCTTCAACTCGGAGACGGAGCAACTGAACGTGGTCTACCGGCGAAAAGATAATGGCTATGGGCTGATTGAGCCTGAGCTGGGGTAATCTGGAGGCTTGGCAAACCGGCATTTAGTATGATACCGGTAATCACCCCTGCCAACCCATTGACAATATCCCCCGTCTGGCTATACACTGTCTATACCTATGTCAAACGAAGGACTGACCATAGCACAGGCAGCCAGAACGCTGGGGGTATCCGCCCGAACCGTGCGGCGGTTCATCAAATCGGGCAAGCTCCACGCCCAACTGGTCCCCGGGCTCTTCGGTGAGGAATACCGCATCCCGGAGCTGCCGGCGAATCTGCGCCGGGCAAAACCCCTGGACAATGACCCTGGTCAAGCCCTTAGCCAGACCCCTGTCCAGATTACGGACATCGTCCGGGAGCTTCAGGAGAAAAACATGGCTCTAGCCGCCCAGCTTGGTGCCGCTACGGAGCGGATTAGAAACCTGGAGAGCCAGGTAAAGCTCCTGACCACCGCCCGGCAGCCGTGGTGGAAGCGACTATTTGCCGGTAAAGGCTAGAGAGAGGGGGCTAGCAGTGACCGGGGAGCTAGAATACGTTACCTTTGCCAGTGACCCCGGCTGGATAGGGATATCAGGCTCAGCCCGGGGGCTGGTGCGGACTACCCTCCCCCAGCCCTCCCCCCGGGAAGCTAGCCAGCTACTGGGGGCAGATGACGCCGT
>CAZFCV010000003.1:0-20826 GCA_964517985.1 uncultured Dehalococcoidales bacterium
GCTGATATTGGCATCACAGCGGAAGCTCCCCTCCTCCATATTGCCGGTAGAGACACCGAGGTACTGCAGGATAGTGCGCAGCTTTATAAGGTACTGCCGGGCTTCCTCCGGAGAGCGCAGGTCAGGCTCGCCAACAATCTCCATAAGCGGCACCCCGGAGCGGTTGACATCCACAAGGCTATAGGACTCACCACCAGCCGGGCTACGGTGCAGCAGCTTGGCAACATCCTCCTCAAGATGGACGCGGGTTATGCCCGCCTTCTTCCTTTCCCCGTTGACCTCAATTGCCAGCCAGCCATCCTGCCCCAGCGGGGCATCATACTGCGAAATCTGATACCCCTTCATCAGGTCAGGATAGGGGTAGTTCTTGCGGTCAAACTTGGTGTACTCCGGAATGGTGCAGTTTAGAGCCAGCGCCGTCATTACCGTATATTTCACCGCCTGCTCATTAATAACCGGCAGAACGCCGGGCATTCCCAGGCACACCGGGCAGACATGGGTATCAGGCTCAGCGCCGGCATAGTCGGCACTGCACCGACAGAACATCTTGCTCCGGGTAAGCAGCTGGGCATGCACTTCCAGCCCGATAACGGTCTCGTAGTTCATCAGCTAGCCACCAGCTGGCATTTCTAAGTATAGCAATAGTGGTGCCTTGGTGACAAGAAAGGTGCTCCGCGCTATCTGCGGCACCGGTCACGTCACAACCGAAGGGGACAGGGTTAATAAAAGATATATATGTATGCTATAATTTCCAGGGTGTGGGGATATAGCTCAGCTGGGAGAGCGCTGCGTTCGCATCGCAGAGGCCGGGGGTTCGAATCCCCCTATCTCCACCATTAGCTCTTTACTATAATATAATCCGGCTTTCACCCCTTTTGATTATAGTTATTACCGCCATTATCCAACAGAGGCGGATGGCTCCAGAGTCGAGAACTCCGGCTTGGCTAGTGTAACGAATATGATTGCTGCTATACCGCACGGGAAGAAGGTTACTGCGCCCGCTATTGCCCCGGCCAGAGCCAAGCCCCATAGCTTTCTCTTCAGGGCAAAAATACCCCCGACCACACCCAGTGCGCCAATCAACGCAAATACTAAACCCCAAGCAGCATAGAATATCATAATTGCAGTAAAAAATTCGGCCGGCGGTCCGCCGCCATAAGGGGCGAACGGCTCACTGAAACTGAACATGAACCTAAACACATAAATCGCGAAGAGCGCCCAAGCTAAGCCCAAAACCCCAAATGCGCCGGAAACTATCGATAAAACCCCGCCTACTTTGGCATTATCGCTCATTGAAACTACCTCCTCGGTCGTACAATCCTTTCTTACCTATAGACCGATATATCACTATTAACCAAGTCTAGCCAAGTAATCGCTGATAGTCAAGATACAAGGCAAAAGACCGATTTAAAAGTTCTACCTATTGATACCCTATCCCCACCAGAGCAGTATGTCTTAAAACTATCTGCAATTCACTGACACACTTCCGCTATCTTCTGTTTTTCATACCGTATACAATGAAGAAAGGGCCGATCACTAAAGGGGGCAAAATCACAGGTAATACAACTAACATTTGCGGTGAAAAAGGGATATCATGGGGTGACGAAAGCGTTATAGCTAGAATAAACTGCGAACCTGCATATGCTAGGCCCAAAACAACTAATATAATGCCACCGGTTAAAGGCCATTTCCAGCAGATGACAACCCCGGCGAGAAAGGGCATGTTATATAACGCGGCTAGAGGAAACGCATACCAACTGATCTCACGCGGGTTTTCATACAAGACAAGGAAACCAAATATCAGACAAATTACCCAGCTGAAGCCAACAATTATCCCCAGTCGGTGCGCCCGCTTTGAACCCAGGTCAATAGCCATCAGTGGTATTCCCTTCCACCCCCATTTCTCTATTCCTCATCTTCCGTAATACAGTAACCATATTATTATCGGGAGTCAATCGGTAAAATACCTGAGTTTTTGCTTCCAAAAACCTGAGGGTGACCTCAGGTCTGGTAACATAAGAGGAGAGCGTTGAGCGTGCTTCTGCGGACAAAGATGGTCTGCCATTCGTATCGGTGTCTTTGAAGGTATCAGGGTGAATGTTTCGCTAGAGGGCAAAGCCACCCCGCCCGCGGGGCTGTCTGACTGCCTGGCATGTGACCATGAGGGGAGTTACTCAGACCGGAGTGCTTCAATCGGGTTAAGCCGGGAGGCATTCCACGCGGGGTAGAACCCGAAGAACAGTCCAATGCCAACCGATACCGAAACAGCCAGGATAACTATATCAGCAGTAACTACGGTTGTCATTAGCCCCGCATTGTCCACAAAGTAGGCTACTAGCCAACCTATTATAACGCCAATAATACCTCCAGCCAACGTCAGGAAAGCGGCTTCAATCAGGAATTGAATCCAGATATCATGTTCTTTAGCTCCCAGTGCCTTGCGGATACCTATTTCCCTGGTCCTCTCCAGCACCGACACCAGCATGATGTTCATCACCCCGATGCCCCCAACCAGCAAGGAAATGGCAGCGATGGCACCCAGAAGAAGGGTCATCGTATCTGTCGCTTCAGTCATGGTTTGTGCTATCTCCTGCATGGACCTGATGCCAAAGTCATCTTCTACGTTGGGACCAAGTCGGTGGCGGGCGCGGAGCAGACTGGTGATTTCTTCAATGACCTGATCCGTACGCTCTTCGTCACTTACCGTCAGCGCTATAGAGGACACTACACGCTCACCCTGTGCAGTCCGTGTCTGGGCAACCATCTGTTGCATCGCCGTCAACGGAATCAGGATGGCTTCGTCCGGTGAGCCGAAGGTTGCCCCCTTGCTCTCCAAAACCCCAATAACACGGACTATGTTGCCCCCCATACGGATCTGCTGCCCTATTGGGTTAGCGTCTCCAAATAGTGTCTCTTTTACCTCAGCGCCCAGCACGACTACCTTCGCCCCCCGCTGATACTCATATTCAGTGAAGAAGGCTCCACTGGCAATCTCCATGTTCTGTACATCCTGATACTCTGGAGGTACCCCCGTTACCCGGGAATTCATATTCTCACCGCCGACTACCAGCTGGAGGTTGCTCGAGTAGGTGGGGGCTACCGCCGATATGTACGAAACCTGCTCGCCGATGGCTTCCGCATCTTCTTGCGTCAGGGTTTGGACACTGCCGCCGGCACCCCGGAATCCCCCAGGACCTACACTCGCCCCCGGACTGATGGTAATCAGGTCTGACCCAAGGGTTCCTATGCGAGCCAGGATGTCCGCTTGAGCGCCCTTACCGACGGCCATCAGGCTAATCACGGCGGCTACGCCAATCACGATGCCGAGGATGGTCAAGAAGCTGCGTAGTTTATGAGTCACCACTCCCACCAGGGCCGTGACTAGCGGGTCAAGCCATTTCTTCATACCCTGTCCTCCGCTACCACCTCTCCATCTTTGAGGCGTATTATTCGCTGGCAGTGGCTAGCTATGTTGGTGTCATGGGTAATCATAAGCAGGGTAATACCCTGCTCGGCGTGTAAAGAAGTGAGGATGGAGATTATCTCCTCGCCGGAGCGGCTGTCCAGGTTGCCGGTGGGCTCATCGGCTAGAATTAGAGGCGGGTTCTTGACCAGAGCCCGGGCTATGGCTACCCTCTGCTGCTCTCCGCCAGAAAGCTCGGTGGGTTTGTGGTTAGCCCGGTCGGATAGTCCAACCTTGGCCAGTGCCTCTACGGCAAGCTTACGGTCAGCACCGCCGGCGTATCTCATGCCCAGCTCTACGTTAGCCAGAGCCGAGAGCCGGGAGAGTAGATTAAACTGTTGAAATACGAAACCTACCTTGTTAGCCCGGATGGAAGCCAGCTCACCACTGCTCAGTTGACTGACCTCCCGCCCATCCAGATAGAATTCACCGGACGTGGGTTTATCCAGGCAGCCGATGAGATTAAGCAGCGTCGACTTGCCCGAGCCGGAGGCCCCCATAATCGCCACCAGCTCGCCCTCCTCGATGCGTATCGTTACCCCTCTGAGAACGGTCAACTCCCTCTTGCCCATGGGATAGACCTTGGTTATATTCTCCAACCTGATCATCTCGGTCTCCCCATACCCGGTATCATCATGCCTCCTGGTGGCCCCTGTGGTTGAGGCGTGGAAGTAGTCGTTGTCCCCTGTGGCACAACCACCTGTTCGCCCTCGCTGAGTCCTTCAATGACCTCCGTGTTTTGGTAGTCACTAATTCCAGCCGTTATGGCACGCTCTTCTATCGTGCCATCCGGTGACATAACCTGTACGTAGGTTTGCTGTCCCCGGGTGGTAATTGCTCCATTTGGTACCAGGAGCACATCGTGCCTCTCATCCACAATAATACTTACAATAACGGTGAGCCCCTGCCGGAGCTGGAAGTTTTCTGATATTGCCGCGGGCACCTGCCCTTGCTGCCCTCCCTGCCCCTGCTGCATCCGTTCCATTATTTCCTCAGCCTGTTCCGGGGTGATTCGCCCCTCTTCGATTGCCTGCTTGAGGCGCTCAGGCATTTCCCCGGAAGAAAGATCTGGCATCATATCCTGTCTTGCCTGCTGCCGTTCCTGCACCATCGCTTCCAGCGACCCGACCTCTACCTTCACCCGGTAGTTCACCACACCCTGCTGAATTATGGCTGTCGGTGAGATGTGGACAACCTTGGCAGGAAGGCTCATGCCCCCCATAGCATCCACCTGCACATACCCTTCGCTTCCAAGCGTTATCTGCATGATATCCAGCTCGCTCACCAGGATATCGGCTTCAAACTTGCCGGGGTCAGCGATGGCTACCGCTACCCTGCCCTTTTTCACCTCTTCGCCACCCTCAACCAGAACCTTGGTTACGAAGCCGTCAAAGGGAGCGATAATCTCTGGTTTAGCATTAAGAGCCTCTTCTAACGCTTCCTTGGCGTCTTCGTAGCGGGCTTCGGCTAGCCTTAGCTGTAGTTCTTTTATATCTATTTCCTCCGAATCAGTGGTTCTTATTACCACGTCTCCGGTAATAGCAGTGGTGGTTCCCTCCTCGGCTCGTTCCAGGGCGATTTCAGCATTCTTCAGGTTTATTTCTGCCTGAAGCAGATTAAGTTCCAGCCTTGTTAGCTCCTTGTCCCACTCTGATGTGTCCAGTGTCGCCAGCAGCTGTCCCTCCTCTACAGAGTCTCCCTCCGCCACCAGGATATCTTCCACAGTTCCCGAAATCTCAAAAGCTAAATCCTCCGTAACGGACAGCGCCAGATTGCCGCTGGCGGTGATATCTATTGTCAGGTCACCCCGCTGCACGGCAACTGTCTGGTCTTCAGGTCCTGACTCCGGCTCTGATCCAGAGCCACAGCTCAGCGACACAATGCCGATGCTGCACAGCACCAGAGCTATCAGCATTATCTTTAACATCCTCATCAATATTCACCTGCCCTTTCCCGGTTGCAGTGGCTGGTACCGGTATGTAAAGCCCCACTGGATATTATCGCAGGAAATTGTTAAGAAGCTGTTAATTTTTACCACGCCTGGAAACCCAACGGGAAATTAACGGGAACTTAACATTTCGCCGGTATAATGAAGCTATGAGAACGAAGTGCGCCCTGGGATTACTGGTAGTTTTACTGGTGTTCACAGTGGTGGTGCCGTCTTGGGCATATGCGGGGCAAACCGCCCTGGAATGGGCAACGGTAGATAAGCCGGGAGATAATGGCAATACTGTTGTTAGCCCCTCAGAGGTCAGCGAGGTCGCCATCGGCCGTGATGACGTCCTCTATGCTATAGATAGTGAAAACGCCAGGTTCTACCGCTCGCTGGATGCCGGGGTAACCTGGGAAGACATGACCTATTATCTGGCTAGCTCCGGGGCGGGGCTACCGGCGAGCAAGATTGCCGTCGCCCCGGATAGTGCTCCTATCGTGGCTGTTGTCACCGATGGGGGCACCGAGGTCTACCTGTCCACCGATGGCGGCGAGGACTGGACTGGCATCGGTGTGCCCAGCCTGACGGGCACCATTCAGGCACTCGCCATATCCCGGGAGTTCACCAGAGGAGGCAAGGAGTATCGGGAGGTTGCCATCGGCACGGCGGCATGGGGCGATAGCGCTACTACCGGCGAAGTTTGGGTGCGTCAGATGGGGGTAATGTGGGAATCATGGCAGAACCAGAACCTGACTATAGACCCGTTGTCTGCCGGTGGCGAGGTATCGGCGCTGGCTTTCTCCCCAGGCTATGAGCGAGACGCCACAATCCTGGCCGTTGCTTCTACCGGCAGCGATGTGGCTGCCGCCTATCAGGACCGGACGTGGCTATGTATGTTGGAACGGGACACATTGTCCTGGAATGCCCTGGCGGGCTACCCGGTAGAGCTCGCCCCGGCGGGTGATGCGCCGGGGGTTTCCCGGGTTCATTCATCACTGGCTCTGCCCTCAAACTACTCCGGGGATAGAGCCGAGTCACGGCAGCTCTTTGTTAGCTACGACCGGGCGCCGGACGCCGGGGATGATGTCTACCGTCTCAATGACGCCACCCCCTACCGTCTGGATGCCGACGGCGGTGCTGCTCTTGATATCAGCAGCATTGCCTATAATGGAACGCTGACCTCAGGCACCCTCCTTGCCGGCGATGTGAACCCTGATGCCGGCTCGTTAACTGTCCCGGTGCGGCGGACTGATGACCCTTTTGACCTGTCCCCATCATGGGAGCTAGCCACCGTCCCCCCCACGGGGCCGGGCAATGCCCGGGTGGGCTGGAGCCCGGATGGCAAGATAGCCTACTGCGCTACCAGCCAGAGCCCCGGTACCGCGCTGGATGAGAGCGCCCTCTCGGCGAGCCTTGATGGCGATAAGTGGCGGCAGCTGGGTCTTATGGATACGGTTATCAAGCCCGCCGATATCTTCCCGGCGCCCGACTCGGAGAGCCTGTTCCTGACGACCTATAGCCCCTCCAGCCCTGAGGGTATCTGGCGCAGCGCCGGCAGCTCACTGGGCAAAAACTGGGAGCGCCTGCTGACTATAGATACCGCGGCGGATGCCGTTATCCTGAGGTTAAGCCCCGATTACGGTGACGATGATACGATGTACGTTGCCGAGGCTGGTGGTGAGCAGATGGCGGTGACGCATAACCGGGGCAACTCGTGGCAGTGGTGCCAGGGCGCCCCGGGCCCAATTATTGACATGGTAGTTGGGGATGAGGAGACCATTTATCTTGCCCTGCCCGGCGGCTATATCAGAAAGAGCACCAACGGAGCCCGGACCTGGCGGGGTGAGGTGGAAACCGGACTTCCTGACATAAACATGCTGGCTATCGCCGATGGGGAGACGGTTCTCGTTGGCGGTAAGAACGGGGACATCGCCTATTCCACTGATGGCGGCGAGAGCTTCACCCGGATCCGCGAGGTTATCGGCAGCGGCGATGTCCAGGTGGTTGCCGATGTAGACTTCACGGAGAACGGCGTCATCTATGCGGCAACCAACTGCCCTGATGAGGGAATCTGGCGCCGGGTCATCGGGGAGTCCACCGAGTGGGAGCAGATTGATGAATCTATTACCGGGCTGGGGGACGGGCAGAGCATCGGTAGCCTGGCGGTAGCTCCGGAAGGGACGCTCTATGCCCTGAGGACGGAGCCAGCCAGCGGCACCAGTGGTGGTGTTACCCGGTCATTAAACCCGCTGGAACCGGACCCCACCGAGGTTGAGCTTGACCTGGCAAATGACGCACTGCCGGCGGGCACTACCTTTGACCCGACAGCAGTTTTCCCCAACACCCCTCCCTACCTCAAGCTATCGGGGGACACCGGGCAGAACGAGCTCTGGTCTGTTGATACGGCTAACCAGCTCATTTACCGCTTTCGGGACACCCTGAGCCAGTCCAGCCCGAGCCCCGAGATGCCGGGGAACGGGGACATCATACCGGTTGACTCGTCGGGCTATATCACCAGCCTTACCCTGAGCTGGGAGGGGCTGGAAGGGGCGACGGAATACGAGGCGGTAATCTCCCCTGACCCGGATGCCGCTCACCGCCTGTGGTCGGAAACCACCACGGCTCACGCCGTAAGTGCCACCAGGGGCAGCGGTGCCGCACAGCTGCTCAGCGGCGATGTCTACTACTGGCGGGTGAGGGCTGTTGCGCCGCTAAAGAGCCCCTGGTCGGAAATCCGGTCACTGGCTCCCGCCCTTGGCACCGGCGACTGGTCGCCACTGGCAGCACCGGAGGGAATATCTCCCCTGCCCGGCGCCACCAGTGTGCCGTTAAGACCGACCTTTGCCTGGCAGCCAGCAAAGGGGGCTGCCGGCTATGAGTTCATACTGGCGCGGGATAGCGGCTTTACCGATGTGGTTGTTGCCCTGACCGGGGCTGATGCCCTACCGGCTACTGTCTGGGAATGCGACCGGGAACTGGACTATGCCACCACCTACTTCTGGAGGGTGAGGGCTTCTGGCGCTACCAGCCACAGCGAGTGGGGAACTGGCGTCTTCACCACCAAAGCCGCCCCCGCCACACCACCCACCCCACCAGCGCCTCCCCCGGCACCGACTTCATCCACTCCGTTTGACGTGTATGGGATTATCCTCATCGGTGCTGTCCTGGTTGTTGCCATCCTCGTCCTGGCAGTCAGGACAAGAAGGTAGCCGGGGACCCTACTCCGCAACGGGGATGGTGAAAGAAAAGCGGCTTCCCTTTCCCGGCTCACTCCGGGCTTCAATCCTGCCCCCGTGAGCCTCAATCAGGCGCTTGGCGATGGTCAGCCCCAGGCCACTGCCGCCGGTAGCTCTGGCACGTGACTTGTCCACCCGGTAGAACCGCTCAAAGATATTGGGCAGGTCCTCGGCAGGAATGCCCTCACCGGTGTCAGCCACGCTTACCTCTACCTGGTTATCCTGCTGCCGGGCTGTCACCGTAACGGCACCACCTCCGGCGGTGTGCACCACCGCATTCTCCAGAAGATTGCGCAGTACCTGACCGATGCGGCGGGGGTCAACGTTCACCGGCGGCAACCTGTCCGGCAGGTCAATGGATAATGATACGCCCTTTGCTGCTGCCTGAGCGTGCACCGCCGCCACTGCCTGTTTGATTAACCCGGCAGCGTCCTCCGCCTGGCGTGCCAGCTTCATTTCTCCTGCCTCGGCAAGGCTCAACTCCTGAAGGTCGTCAACCAGCCGTGACAGCAGGAATGCCTCTTCATTAAGGGAGCGAACCGTATCCGTATCTGGCTTTATCACCCCATCACGAACCGCCTCCAGGTAGCCGCGAACGTTGGAGAGGGGGGTTCTCAGCTCGTGGGCGACATCAGCTACCATACTCCGCCGCAGCTTTTCGGCGCGCTCCAGGTCATCCGCCATGGAGTTGAAGGTTCGGGCTAGCTCTCCCATCTCGCTCCTGTCCTTAGACCGCACTCTTTGCGAAAAGTCACCCTGCCCCAGCCGCTTGGCGGCAAGGGTAAGGGATTTTACCGGAGCCAGAATGCGCCGCGATAGGAAAAAGGTGATTACCACGGCAATGGCAACTGCCACCAAGCCCCCCAGGAAGAAAAAGCGGCTTATCGCTATGTAGAGGATATTTAGCGAGGCAAGGTCCACCTCCGATGGTGGCCGCGGACTGATGTAAAGGCTGCCGATATCATCTTCCCCCCACGGGAGAGATAAAAGCCGGCCCGGCAAATCAGCAGCATATGCCTCCCCCAGAAGCTCTCCCTGAGAATCAGCAACTACTATTCCGTTGCTGTCGGTCAGCACAACTCGCTGCCCGTAGAGGCTACCCCATTGCTCCACCGAGGGCTGGATACCCTCCCAGCCTCCTTGCCTGTAGTAATAATGGGACAGCGCATCCGCCATTCTACTGGCTCGTATTCTCTCCGCACGCTCCTCAAAGCGGCTGATTTCATCCCTGGTCGTCTGATAGAGGAAGAAGGAGATAGCCCCGATGGTGACCACTATCACCAGGGTGAAAGCCAGCAAGAGGCGAAACTGCAGGCTATGTATCATGGCTCACCTCTGAGAGCTTGTAGCCGGCTCCATACACTGTCTTAATATATCGGGGGTGGCTGGGCTCTGGCTCAAGCTTGCGGCGCAGGTTCAGGATGTGAACATCAATGGTGCGGTCAAAGCCCTCAAAATCGTAGCCGAAGGCTTTTTCAATAAGCTGCGCCCGGCTGAAAACCCGGCCCGGCTCCCTGAGGAGAACCCCCAGCAGCCGGAATTCAACCGGGGTGAGGTTTATGTTCACGCCGGCAAGAAACGCCTCGTGCCGGATAAAGTTCACCGTGAGCTCGCCATACCTGACCTCTACCGGGCTACGCTCCTCGGGGAGGCGCCGGAGCACCGCCCGCACCCTGGCGGCTAGCTCTTTGGGGCTGAAGGGCTTGGTCACGTAGTCATCCGCACCTATGTCCAGCCCGGTTAGCCTGTCCTGCTCCGTGCTCCGGGCGGTAAGCATAATGATGGGCACATCGGATTCGTCCCGGAGAGCACGGCAGACCTCAAGACCGTTGATACCGGGCAGCATGAGGTCAAGAACAATGAGGTCGGGGTGACCCTCTCGCGCCAGGCGCAGCGCCTCAACACCATCATGGGCAGCAAGCACCTTGTAGCCGTCCCGGTTCAAATAGAGCTTGACCAGCTCTACGGTTTTCAGGTCGTCATCAACTACCAGTACCCTCTTGCCTGCCATCTCTTCAGCCCCCTGGCGGCCTATCCTGTCTACCTAATTTTATAACATAAATATTAAGGAATTGTTAATTTTATCGGCTATCCCCCATAAAACTGGAGAGGAGAGGGGGGGATGTTCCCCCCTCTCCTCTCACGGTCAGCCAAGTATCCGTCAGGAAGCCTGGTTATTTATTCTGCGGGGGCGCATGGCATACCCCCGAAGCGCGGGGCGAAGTGCCCGCCACGACCACCGAAGCCAAATTTAACCGGCACTTCAGGCTTTGCTTCCAACCATTCCCGGTACTGGTCAGCCTCGTCCTGGGTTATCTTGCCTTCCTCTACCATGTGCTGAAGACGGCTTTCCAGAGCTGCTTCTCGCCCCTCGCCCTGGGCTTGAGCAAAGGCTTCTTTCAGCGCCTCCTGGTCAATGGCAACACCTGTCTTCTCCTGATAGATTTCACAGGCTCTATCCAGTAGCGCTCCTCGTTGCGCCCCGGGCAAGTTGTTACCCTCATCCCCGCCGTCGGCAGCAAGGGCTACCCCGCCTATGCTCCCGACCACCACCACCGTAGCCAGCAGTGCAATAAGAATAATCTTTGTACGTCGCCTCATTTCTGTCTCACCTCCTTTCTAATATTATGATAGCACCCAAGTGTTAAAATCCCGTTAAGATATGAGGACAGCAGAAATTTTACGGCAGCCGGGTGCCCGGCTACTCTTCAACACGAGGGAGAACAACCGGGGGCTCAGCATCATGGGCGTGCCGTGGTTCCAGGACAACAACAGCCTGCAGCGTGCAATCAGGAACAAAAAAAGGGGGGGACACAGAAAAATCCGCATCCCCTTTTTACCGGTGTTAGGTTATCAATAACCCGAACAGTGCTGGCGGCTCTCCTTTTCACTACCGGGCAGCGTTCTGCGGTAAAACCACGTACTACGCGCCACTGGGCACCGTGCAGAGTATGCGGTTGACCTTCCTCTTTAATTGCTCATTATCAAAGGGCTTGGTCAAAAAGGGGGCTTTGCTCTTCTGAAGAAAACTCAGGGTATCCGCACTCAGCACATCGCCGGTGATAAAGACCACCTTCCCGGCTAAGGGTGACGCTGTCTGCTGAAGATGCTGGTAGAACTCAATGCCACTCATGCCCGACATCTTGATATCAAGCAGGATAAGGCTATAATTATTGCCGCCCAGCTTTGCCAGAGCCTCTCTGGCATGGGCTACCGCCTCTACCACATACCCCTCTTCAGCCAGCACCTCACCCAATACTTGCTGGACTATGACCTCGTCATCTACAACCAGTATCCTGGGCAGGTTCCCCTCAGGCTGGATTGGCAACATAGGTGACAATAGTGCACCGCCAGTCCAAATTGTTACCTACCTTATACCACAAAACGTGCCAGATGTCAACTCTTTTGGACTATAGCCCCATTTATTACTGGTGACTGGCGGTGCACCACCCAAAAGCGCGCCCTAAAGTACCAAAGTACTAGCCCGAATGACCTATTTTAGTACTTGACAAATCCCGCCCCACCCATTATCATATGGACTATGATGCCCTTTAAGGGACAAACATAGCCAACAATGTAATTCTTTGCACAAAACAGGACAAGTAAGAAGGAGGTAAGCAATGGTCAGTGCCAAACCACAAGTCCTTATTGTTGACGACGAGCCTGTAGTTTGTAACCTGCTCAACGCCGACCTGAGCGACCGGGGCTATCTCTGCGCTACCGCTTTTGACGGCCGCGAGGCTCTCACCAAAATGGAGAAACAGGACTACGATGTCGTCCTGCTGGATATCAGGCTACCCGGAATGTCCGGGATGGAAGTGCTACAGAGGATAAGGTCAGACCACCCCAATATGGTAACTATCATGATATCCGGCATCAACAGCGCTGATTCCATGGTTGAAGCCTTGAGACTGGGGGCTTGGGCTTATATTACCAAACCTTTTAATGTTGATGAAGTGAGTGGCAATATAGACACCATCCTGGAAGCCAGGAAAAGCTCCCCGGAAAGAAGAGGGAGCAAAACACCCCGTCCTGGCGGTGAGGAAGTGGATAAGCCAGCTACGGAGGAGCTCCTCAGTGAGATGGACGCCATTGCGCTCGGCGTAGAGGCGAAGGTTGATATACTCACCGGCTATTCACAGCTGGTGACGGAAAGAACCGCTGATATCGCCCGGCAGCTTGACATACCGGAGGCAGAAATTAAGGGGTGGATAGCCGCCAGAACCACCCTTGATGCGGAGAAGAGGCGGGCAATTGGGCTGCTTGCCGAGCCGGCGAAGAGAAGTATACTTGCCGAGAGCGTAGTATCCATAACGAAGTTGCTTCTGTCCAAATCAGAACTCGGCGAGTCCCGGAACTAGGAGAGAAAGAACATGCCGGAGCTTATGACCGTTGAGGAAGTAGCCAATTATTTGCGGGTTGCCGAGAAGACGATATACCGCCTGGTAAGGCGTGGTGAAATCCCGGCGAGCCGGATAGGCCAGCAATGGCGATTTACAAAGGCGGCAATTGATGCCTGGGTACGCCGTAACTCGGTCGGTGATAAGGCAAACATACTTGTCATTGATGATGAGGCTACCATCCAGTCGCTATTCAGGGAGGTCTTACGAGAGCTAGGGCACAGGGTGATGACGGCGGGCACTGGCCCTGATGGGCTGGAACTGGTGAAACAGTGGGACTTTGACCTGATTTTCCTTGACCTCAAGATGCCGGGGATAGATGGGGCGGAGCTCTTGCGCCTGATAAAAGCCATTAAACCCCAGTTACCGGTGGTCATCATAACCGGCTACCCCGACAGCGAGATAATGGCGCGGGCGCTGGCTCAAGGTCCTTTCGCCGTCATGAAAAAGCCCTTCGCCGAGGGAGACATCAGTGCTGCCGTCACCGGTTTCCTTCGTATCGGCGACCGGGTAACGGCAAAGAAATGAAGCGGGGTGGGGGCACCATGTTGCAAGACCAAGAGAAGACAAAGAAACAGCTCATAGATGAACTGGAGGAAATGCGGCAACGCACTACCGAGATGGAAGCAGCGCGGCGTGAGCGCAATCAGACGGAGGAGAAGCTGCTGAGGGAAGCGGAACAAAAATGGCTGTCACTAACCGAGAACACCAGTGACTTCATCATGATTGTAGATAATGAGGGTAGAATTCAATATATCAATAGAGCAATACCCCCGGACACGGTAGACCAAGTAGTCGGAAAGACACTTTTTGATTATGCAACACCAGAGCACCATGAAACGATAAGGCAAGCTGTGGCAAAGGTTTTTCAAACCGGAGAACAGGTAAGCTACGAGAGCAGTGTTAGACATGAAACCGGGACTCTATGGTTTAGTACAACAATGATTCCCGTTACCGAAGAGGGAAAAGTCTTAAGTGCCATGGCGTTCAATAGCAACATCACCGAGCAGAAACGGGCAGAGGAGGAGCTCCGGCAATCAGAGGGAAAATACCGCACCATCTTCGAGTCCACCAACGACATTATGCTGCTGATGGATAGAAAAGGCAAAATACTGGACGTTAACCAAAGGGCAAAGGAGATTGGGCTCTACGAAAGGGAAGAACTGGTCGGGAAGAACATCAGGGTGATGACCAACGTAGTGCCCAAGAAGATGCTGGTTGTCGTGCTAAAGAACTTTATGAAGAGGATGGCTGGCCTTAATGTCCCGCCCTATGAGGTTGACATGTGTAAAAAGAATGGCGAGATGTTAACCTTTGAAGTAAATGCCCGCGCCCTAAGAAAGGATGGCAAAATAGTGGGCGACCTCGCCATTCTAAGAGACGTCACCGAGCGCAAGCGGGCTGAGGAGCGATACCGCGCCCTCTTCGAACAGGCAGCGGACTCAATCGTGCTCATTGACCCCGAGACGGCAACGCTGGTGGACTTCAACGACCGGGCGTGTCAGAGCCTCGGCTATACCCGCCCGGAGTTTGCCCGGCTCAAGATAGCTGACATTGAGGCAATTGAGTCTGCCGAGGAGATTGCCAAGTGTACCGAGGAAACCCTCAAGAATGGCTTCAATAGCTTTGAAACCAGGCACCGGACAAAGAGCGGCGAGATACAGGACATCCAGGTAAGCAGCCGGGTTATCTCCATCGGGGGGAAAAGGTTCGCGCAGAGCATATGGCACGACATCACCGAGCGCAAGCAGGCACATGAGGCGCTGCAGGAGTCAGAGCGCCGCTACCGGTATATCTTTGAGGGTGTCCCCGATGCAGTACTAATCTACAACCGGCAAGGAAAGCTCCTGGACTGCAACCAGGCTATGCTTCAGCGGCTGGGTTATAGCCGCCAAGAGTTTCTCCACCTGGCGCCGGCTGATATCGTCCCCCCAGACCTTCATCAAAAGCTGAGGGACGCCCAGAAAAGAATCTGGGCGGGAAAAGCCATCATAACGGAATCGGAGCATCGTCACAAGGATGGGAATGTCACTCCCGTAGAGATTAACTCCCGCCGGATTGAATATCAAGGGGAACCGGCTGTTCTCACCGTGGCCCGCGATATCACCGAGCGCAAGCAAATGGAGGCAGCGCTGAGAAAAGCCGAGCAGGAAAAGGGGCTAATCCTGAACAGTATATCGGAGTCTATTCACTATATAGACCGGGAAATGAGGGTCCTGTGGGCAAACAACGTTGCCGCCGGGACGCTGGGTCTGACCCCGGAGCAAATGGTGGGACACCTTTGCTATGAGCTATTAGAGCGCAGCCAGCCCTGCGTCAACTGCCCGGTGGCAAGAGCCTTTAACACCGGTCTGCCGGAGCAAGAGCAGGTAGCCTCAACACACGGGGGGGTGCTGTCCATGCAAGCCTACCCGGTCCGGGATGACAACGGTGCCATCGTGGGTGCCGTCAAGGTTATCCAGAACGTCACCGAGAGGCAGCGTGCCTACGAGGCGTTGCGGAAGTCAGAGGAAAAACACCGCAGCCTGGTGCACAACGTGCAACTGGGGATATTCCGCAGCACCGCGGACCCCTCCGGAAGGTTCCTGGAGGCAAATCCCGCCATGGAAGAGATTACCGGCTACAGCCGGGAAGAGCTGCTGGAAATGGACATCGCCGACCTCTACCGCCACCCCGAGGAAAGGGAAGGCATGCTGGAAGAAATAGTCGCCGGGGGAGGCAATATCACCAAGGAGCTGCACCTGAGGAAAAAGGACGGCACCGAGTTAACAGTGATGGACAGAAAGTTCCCGGTGCGAGACGCCTATGGCAAGATACTCTATTTTGACGGCATTATGGACGACATCAGCGAGCGCAAAAGGATGACGAGGGAGAAAAAAGAGCTGGAGCAAAGGGCTCAGGTGGCAAGCCGCCTGGCTTCTATCGGCGAGATGGCATCCGGCATTGCCCATGAGATAAATAACCCCCTGACCGGTGTGGTCGGTTTTGCCCAGCTACTGATGAGAAAGGACATCCCCGAGGACATCAAGATGCCAATAGAGACCATCTACAATGGAGCGCAACGGGTTGCCAGCATTGTGCACCGGCTGCTTACCTTTGCCCGCCAGCACAAGCCAGAACGAAGCCGTACCAGTATTAATGAGGTCATAGAAAACACCCTGAACCTGCGCGCCTACTCCCTGGAAACCGGTAGCATAAAGGTCACCACCCGGCTTGCCCCGGAACTACCCAAGACCATGGCTGATGCCGGTCAACTCCAGGAGGTGTTCCTCAATATAATCCTGAATGCGGAAGCCGAGATGAAGGCTTCCCACGGCAGGGGCAACCTCGTCATCAAGACAGAAAGGGCAGGTAACAACATCCGCATCTCTTTTAGGGATGACGGCCCGGGGATAGCCCCGGAAAACCTGGTGAGGATATTTGACCCCTTCTTTACTACCCGGGAGGTGGGGCAAGGGACCGGGCTGGGCTTGAGCATCTGCCATGGGATAGTAACGGAACACGGCGGTAGATTATATGCCAAAAGCAAACCGGGTAAGGGTGCCACCTTCATTGCGGAACTGCCCATATTGGACGGGGAGCCGCAATCGGAACTGGATAACCCGCCCGCCGATGAGCTGAAGTGGGCAACCAGCGCCCGGATACTGGTGGTGGACGATGAGCCGGATGTTACCCAGTTCCTGCGCGAGGTGCTGCGGGGAGCGGGGCACCAGGTGGAAACCACCGGTAGCGCCGAGGACGCCCGGGAAAGAGTTAGCCGGGGGAGCTATAGCCTCATCCTGCTTGATATCAAGCTGCCCGGCATGAGCGGTATTGAGTTCTACCAGCATCTTCAGCAGACAGCGTCACCCTTAGCCAAGAAGGTGGTCTTTATCACCGGTGACGTTATGAGCCCCGATACCAGGGACTTCCTGGACAAAACCCAATCCCGCTATATTACCAAGCCCTTTACCACGGAACGGTTGAAGGCGGAGATAGACCTCATGCTGAGCAACGGCTTCTAGCCGCCCACCACCAACCAGCCCGGGAGGCAAGGAAAGCAGGAAAGTCCCGGGGCTCTGCGGGGGATAGAGAAATGGCGGGAAAGCAAGAAAGAATACTGATTGTTGATGACGAAGATATAATCCGGAGCCTGCTCTGTCTGGGGCTAGCCAGGGAAGGCTACCAGTGTCAGGAAGCCAACGGCGCCGAGCCGGCTCTGGCTCAAATGCGCACTAACCCGGCGGAGCTGGTGATTCTCGACATCAAGATGCCGGGCAAATCCGGGGCAGAGCTGCTGCCGGAAATAAAAGCCAGCTACCCGGACACAGCCGTGATTATGGCAACCGCTATTACTGATGCCAGCACCGCCATCCAGTGCATGAAAGAGGGAGCCTATGACTACATAGCCAAGCCCTTCAACCTGGATGAGGTTGTCCTCAGTGCGGAAAGAGCCCTGGAGAAAAGGAGGCTGGAGCTTGAGAATAGAGACTACCAGCAGCACCTGGAGGAGAAGGTCGCCGAACAGGCAAAGAAGATCCGTGGCGCCTTCCTCAACGCCATAACCGCCCTGGCTTACGCCCTGGAAGCCAAGGACAAATACACCAGCGGTCACTCCGAGCGAGTAGCGGAAATATCAGTGGCAATTGCCCGGGAGCTGGGTATGTCACCGGAGAGTATTGAGAGAATAAGGCTCGCCGGGTCAATCCACGATATCGGCAAGATTGGCGTTAGAGAATCGGTCCTGAACAAGCCCGGTACGCTCAGCAATACGGAGTACCAGCATATAATATCCCATTGTGAGTTAGGCGAGCGCATCCTGAGTCCCATTGTGGAAGATAAAGAAACCCTGGAGATGGTGCGGCACCACCACGAGCGCTATGACGGCACCGGTTACCCCGACCATCTATCCGCCAAGCAAATACCACAGGAAACCAGAGTCCTGGCCGTTGCCGAAGCCTACGCAGAAATAGCCTATGCTCACACCCAGGAGGAAACATTCTCCCAGAACACCAGCATCCTCGCCGTGGCTGACGCCTACGATGCCATGACTTCCAACCGCCCCTACCGTGCCGCATTGTCTGCCGAAAAAGCCATAGACGAGCTCCGGCGGGGGGTCGGCACCCAGTTCGATCCCGAGGTAGTTGATGCCTTTCTCCGCCTCAAAATGAAGGAAGCCACCAGTCCGCAGCCCGGGGAACTACCACCCGGGCTTACCGACCATATTTGCCATCAGTAGTATTTTATGTGCCAGATGTCAACACTTTTCCGCTGAGCCTTAGCCTCCTAGTCCAGCCAGCCTAGGCATAGGGGGAGTGCTGCTTGTAAGGTGCCATATGTCCGATGGGCTTGACAGTTGGCAACAAATGCGGTAGAATGTAGTGCTATGACCAGCGCTGTCGCCGCAAACCTAGCCAGAATAATAAGGCAGCAGAGGGTTTCCGTCCCCCTGACCCTGCGTGAGTTGAGCCACCGGTCAGGTGTCTCCCCATCACACCTGGGCAGAGTAGAGCGAGGAGAGCGTTTCCCTTCAGCCCATAGCCTGCGCAAGATTGCCAAGCCCCTTGGTTTTGACGAGGACGAGCTATTCCGGCTAGCTGGCTACCTCCCCCCGCAGCCTTCCTCCACGACGGAGAGCCATGAGGAGTTTCGTGCCCGGGGGCTGGACCCTCACGTCGCCCGGCTGCTGGCACAGCAGCCGGTTAAGGTGCAACAGGCGGTTATCGGGGTTCTCACCATCCTAAAGAGCCTGGCAAAAGGCCCCCCTGAGCAATAGCGACACCGCAGCGTCTCCGGCACGGTGCCAGCACAGCACCAACAAGGGACACGCCTCATTCGGAGACATAGGAAGGGCAGAGGCTCCCTCTCTTGTCACCTTCCCTGCCATCAACCAGGGGGGAGACACCGGCACCCGGCAGGTCGCGCAGGTGACCGCACTGTATACAGCGCTCATACCAGCCATACTCGTCCCGGTCTAGCTCCATATCACCCCGGCACCTCGGGCAACCCTTCAACAGCCACATCCCTATCACCACCTGATTACTTCTAAGGCTGATTTTCGCCTGCCCCATTTTGCCCACCATGATATCACTTTTGATGCCAGTTGTCAACACTTTGGCGCCACATTCCCCTAAATTTTAAGCCAAATATGCTACTAGGGCGGCAGCGCCCTATTGACAACAGGCAAGTCCAGCGCTATAATAGTGCCAATAGGCATTAGTATAGGAGGGATAATGTTTCCCAGTGAAATGGTAATCTTGATGGCGATTGCCCAGACCAGAGATTGTGGCAAGGGTTTGCTAGCCCGCCCCATGGATATCACCGGTGAATACATTGCCTACCTGTGCAATTCCCTGGTCAGGCGCGGCTATATTGAGGGGAACCACTCCCGGGGATTCCATCTCACGGCAAAGGGCAAGCAGGCTCTCGCTGAGTTTGTGCGCTACAACGGCAGCAAGGTCAGAGACGCGATAAAGACGTTGCAGCAACTGGGTATTGCCGTCAGCCACGAGATAGACAAACTGGAAAAGGAAAAGGCGGCAACGGTCAGGTAGAGCCGCCCGACACCCGCGGTCACCCCTCTTTCCAAACCAGCCCGTGGAGGAAGAGGGAGTGGCGCAGCCTCCTTCTGCAGGGGTTATATGCCCTTAATATGGGGCATATAACCCCTCCTGATGTGGGCAAAATATCATAGCCGGCGCATCACCCCCGGATAGCTACCAGCAGGGCTCTGACCGTCTTGAGGGGGGCGCTCATCGCCAGGTGCTTTAGAAGGGCGCGGGCGAGGGTGCCGTGGCGGTCAAAGCGAATGTCATCCAGCCCGGCGATAAACTGGGGCAGACCGCTCCCGCTCATAATGCGGAACAGGCGCTCAATCTGCCGATTGCTCAGCCGCTGGTAGAAGCGGCAGAGCCAGTAGCTGGTCTTAATCTCCCGGCTCAACCGAGCCCGCCACTGCCGGTCATATGCGGAGAGCCTCTCCCCGGAGAAATCATCGGCGACAAAAGCCTGTTCCAGGCAATCGGCGGCAATATCGGCACAGAGAAAACCGTAATAGATGCCACCACCGGTGGTGGGCTTGACCTGACCGGCAGCCTCACCAAGGACCAGGACGCGGTCAGCGCTGGTTCTGGGGAGGGGGCGGAGGGGAATGGCGGCAAACCCGGTCTCCGCCTCCGTGGAGGCGAGCTTGCCCTGTGCCTTAAGATGAGACAGCAGGTGGTTCAGGTGTTGCTCCGGGTGGTGGAGGGCAAGCAGCCCCGCCAGTCCCTGCCCGCCGGCGGTGGGCACCAGCCAGGCAAAGCCGCCCGGAGCCAGTCCCCGGTCAAAGTAGACCTCAACCTCGTCAACCCCGCTTACGGAAACCCTAGCCTGAGCGCCAATAATAAACCGGTTTATGTGCCCCAAGCCCAGCTTCCCCGGCAGGGGCGAGCCAAAGCCGGTAGCCAGGACCGCCGCCCGGGCATTAAAAATAATCTCCTCCCCCCGAGAGCGCGCCTTCACCCGGACGCAGTCAGCCTGAGGCTGCACATCGGCTACCTGTGTGTCAAAGAGGCACTCCGCCCCCGCCTCCAGCGCCCGGCAAGCCAGCGCCCGGTTAAGAGCCGGGCGGTCAAGGATAGCGGCCACCGGGCTATCCCGCCACAGGCGGAGCCACTTCCCCGAGGGGGCTATAAACTTTGCCGAGCTGGATTGCCTCAGGACGAGGCTCTCATCAATGGCGAAGTCATCCACACACTGCCGGCTGACAATACCGGTGCAGCAGACCCCCTCGCCGGCAGCCGTCTTTCGCTCCAGGACAAGCACCCGGCGCCC
>CAZFCV010000004.1:0-20105 GCA_964517985.1 uncultured Dehalococcoidales bacterium
TATCAGACGCTTTGTTACTATAGGTTTTCACGAGCACTCTCCAAAAGGACGCGGGTAGTTTACCCGCATCAGGCAAAGCCCGTTGGCAGGAGCCATTGGCCCCGCCAGACCGGCGGTCTTCGCCTCAGCAATATTATGAAACTCATCAACACTCATCCCGCCCAAGCCAACCCGGACCAGGGCACCCACCGTATTGCGCACCTGGTGAGTCAGGAAGGAGTTAGCCTCCATAGCAAAGGTGACCAGCTCCCCATCCGCCACCACCCCGGCACGGCGCACCGTCCGCACCGTGTTTTTCTCACTGGCGCCATTGCTGGTGGTAAACGAGGCGAAATCATGCCTGCCGATAAGAGACTGGCAGGCTTGACTCATCGCCTCAATATCCAGCTTGCCACTGACGAGATGGATAAAGCCCTGCCCCATCGGCGACCGGGTGGAGCTGTTCAGTATATAGTAATTATACTCCCGGCTGACGGCATCACGCCTCACATTAAAGGAGTCGTCCACCCGATATGCCGCCTTGACGGCAATATCATCCGACAGATAGTAGTTCAACCCGCTAACAAAGGTCGCCGGCGGGTGGGAAGACCCGGTCCTGAAGCTGACCACCTGCCCCCTGGCATGAACCCCGGCATCAGTACGGCTGGCTGCCATAACACGCACCCTCTCCCCGGTAAGCTTCCCCAACGCCTGCTCCATAGCCTCCTGAATGGTGGCTTGCTCAGCCTGCAACTGGAAGCCGTGATAGCCAGTGCCATCATACTCCATGATTAATACTATCCTGGTGGTCTCTGCCAACTCATTCCCTCCAAGGCAAACCGGCGGCTACTTTACCAGCTCAATCTGAACCACCGGCGCCCCGTCGCCCAGCCGCGGTCCCATTTTGGTGATGCGGGTATAACCACCGGGGCGCTCGGCAAACCTCTCCGCAAGCTCGGTAAATACCTTGTCCACCACCTTTTCGTCAAAAATAAAGGCCAGTGCCTGGCGGCGGGAGTGAAGCCCACCCCCCTTACCCCAGGTAATCATCCGCTCCGCCAGACGGCGCACCTCCTTGGCTTTAGCCTCGGTAGTGGTAATCTTCTCATGGTTCAGCAGGTCGGTCACCAGATTGCGAAACAGCGCCCGGCGGTGACTTGAAGACCGGCTCAACCTCCTACCAGCAACTTTATGTCTCATGTTGACCCCTAACTATGCTTCCTCTTCCTGAGGAGCCAGGGGGCTAAACGACAGCCCTACTCCGGCGAGACGCTCCTCTATCTCCTGCCGGGACTTTTGCCCGAAGTTCCGCAGCGACATCAGCTCCTTCTCCCCCATGCTTACAAGCTGGCCCACGGTAGCGATGCCGGCACGCCGCAGGCAGTTCATGGTCCGCACCGACAGGTCAAGCTGCTCCACCGGCATATTGTACTTCTCGTCAGGGATAGCCAACCGGGGTGCCGCCTTCTCCTCTTCCTGCTGAACCCGGACGTAGTCACCAAACGGGGACAGCTGCTCAATCAGGATTCTAGCCCCCTGACTAAGGGCGTCTACCGGTGATATTGTGCCATCAGTCCATACCTCAAGATACAGCCGCTCATAGCCGGTCTCCCGGCCAATATGTATCGGCTCACTGGTGAAATTAGCCTTGCGTACCGGGCTGAAGATGGCATCTACGGGAATGACCCCCGCCGGCAGATTATCACCCGCCTCGGCTACCCGATAGCCCACCCCCAGCTCCACATCAAACTCAACCAAAAGACTGGCTTCCGGTGAGTCCAGGGTGGCAAGGTAGAGCTCCGGGTTGGCAATCTCAAAGTCCACCGATGGTATAATATCGGCGGCACACACCTGCCCTTCCCCCTTCATGTCCAGTACCAGCCTGCCCGGCTGACCGGAAAGGGGTTGCAGCCGCAACGCCTTAACATTCAGCAAAAACTCGGTGGTATCCTCCTTCACGTGGGGAATTGAGGAGAACTCATGCTGAATCCCCTCAATCTTGACTCTGGTCACGGCAGCACCGGTAAGGTAACCAAGCAACACCCGCCGCACGGCATTACCCAGGGTAAAACCAAAGCCCTTCTCCAGCGGCTCAACGACAAACCGCCCGAAATCACCATCGCTTTCAACACACTCAATTTTGGGTACCTGCAGGTGGAACAAAGCGCCACCACCTCCTCATTACTTTCCGAATAACTTACCGGGAGTAGTATTCAACTATAGCCTTCCCATCAAGCTTAGCCTCAATATCCTCCGGGGTAGGCACAGAGACAACCTTGCCAATAAGGTTGCTCGTATCCAAACTCAACCAGCTCGGAACCGTCCGGGACTCAACAGTCTCCACCAGCAGCTTATAGTACTCCGTCTTGGTGCTCCCCTCTCGCCAGCTGATGGTGTCACCCTCCTTGACCAGAGCCGAGGGTATATCTGTCTTGCACCCGTTGAGCATAATATGCCCGTGCCGGACTATCTGGCGGGCTTGAGAGCGAGACTCGGCAAAGCCCAGACGATAGACGGCGTTATCCAGCCGCCTCTCCAGCAGCACCAGCAGGTTTTCCCCGGTGATACCGGGCATTCTCCCCGCCTCGGCAAAAAGCCGCCGGAACTGCCTCTCCAGAATACCATAGGTATAGCGGGCTTTCTGTTTCTCCCGGAGCTGCAGCCCCCGTTCAGATACCCGGCGCCGCCTTGATATCTGCCGCCCCGGCGGCATCGGCCGCTTCTCCTGGGTACACCTGGTAAAACACTTAGCCCCTTTCAGGAAGAGCTTTTCGCCGCTACGGCGGCATAATCGGCAGACTGGTCCTGTATATCTTGCCATTTCCCTACCTTACACTCGCCTTCTCTTCGGAGGGCGGCAGCCATTGTGCGGGATGGGAGTCACATCCCGAATACTGGTAATATAGAGGCCAGCACTCTGGAGAGAACGAATCGCCGCCTCACGACCGCTGCCCGGACCCTTAACATAGACCTCCACCTGGCGCAAGCCGTGCTCCATCGCCTTCCGCGCCGCATCGCGCGCCGCCAGCTGCGCCGCATAAGGGGTGCCCTTGCGCGAACCCTTGAAGCCGGCGGTGCCGGAGCTCCCCCAGGCGATAACATTCCCCCGCGCGTCGGTGAGGGTCACCATGGTATTATTAAAGGTTGATTGAATATAGGCTCTGCCCACGGGAACGGACTTGCGCTCCCGCCTTCTCCCTTTGGCACGCTTTTTGGGCATCCTTCCCTCCTATCCGCTAATCACTATTTCTTGGCTAGCCCGCGCCTCTGCCCTCTACCGGCTACCGTCTTGCGGGGACCCCGCTTGGTGCGGGCATTGGTTCGGGTCCGCTGCCCCCTGAGCGGCAGGTTGCGGCGGTGCCGGGTACCGCGATAGCTGCCAATCTCTATCAGGCGTTTGATGTTAAGGTTAACCTCTTTTCTAAGGTCACCCTCAACCGTATACCCCCGGTCAACGATTTCCCGCAGGCGGTTAACCTCGTCCTCGGTAAGGTCGCTCACCTTGGTCTCCGGACTGATACCAGACTGAGCCAGGATCTTCTGGCTGGAACAGGAGCCGATACCATAAATATACTGGAGCGACACCCAGACCTGCTTATTTCTCGGTATATCTACCCCGGCGATACGCGCCATCCTCTGCCTCCTTACAAACGCTTAGCCCTGCCGTTGCTTATGCTTCGGGTTAGAGCATATCACCCTGACCACTCCCCGCCGCCTTATCACCTTGCACTTATCACACCTTGCTTTAACTGAAGCCCTTACTTTCATGCTAAACCCTCAAGTTATTTAAGCCGATAGGTAATCCGCCCCCGGCCCAGGTCATAGGGCGAAAGCTCAATTAAGACCTTGTCGCCGGGCAGAACCTTGATATAATGCAACCTTATCTTGCCCGAGATATGAGCCAGCACCTTATGCCCGTTAGCCAGCTCAACGCGAAACATCCCGTTGGGCAGAGGCTCAACCACCGTCCCTTCAACCTCAATAGCCTCTTTCTTAGACATAAACCCCTTCCTCAGACAACAGTGAGCACCTCCGCATCGCCATCAGTAATGGCGATGGTATGCTCAAAGTGGGCAGAGATACTGCCATCGGCAGTGAGCACCGTCCAGCGGTCATCAGCAAGCCGGGTACGCCAGTCACCGGCATTCACCATCGGTTCCAGGGCAAGGGTCATCCCCTTCTCCAGCACCGGTCCCGAGCCGGGGATACCGAAGTTGGGTATCTGCGGCTCCTCATGCATCTCCCGCCCGATGCCATGCCCGGTATACTCCCGCACCACGGAGTAGCCCTTTGCCTCAGCACTATTCTGAATGGCACAGGAAACATCCCCCAGCCTCGCCCCGGGACGGACGGCGGCAATGCCGGCACTGAGAGCCTCCCTGGTGGCACTGATAAGCTCCTTCGCCTCCGGGCTTACCTCGCCAACACCCACTGTTATGGCGGCATCACCCTGAAAGCCCTTCAGTATCGCCCCCAGGTCAAGGGAGACAACGTCCCCCTCCCGCAAGGCCCGCTCTCCGGGAATCCCGTGCACTATTTCATCATTCACCGATACGCAGAGATGGGCGGGAAAGCCGCGGTAGCCCTTGAACGAAGGCTTGGCGCCCAGTCTCTCCAGCTCCCTGGCGGCAATCTCATCCAGCTCCCCGGTCTTCATCCCCGGCTTCACCTGCCGGGAAAGTATCTCCAGTACTGTCGCCACAATTCTACCCGCCTGCCGCATAATGGCAATCTCCCGCTCCGATTTGATAATTATAGCCACTAAAGACCACGTGCCTCAAGGGCGCTGACAATCCTCACCGCTACCTCGTCCACACCCCCCTCGCCATCAACCTCTATCAGCTTGCCCGCCCCGGCATAGTGCTCGATAAGCGGCGCTGTTTCGGCAAAATAGACCTCCAGCCTTTTCCGCACCGTCTCCTCGGTATCATCGGGGCGCTGATACAGCTCACCGCCACACCGGTCGCATATGCCCCGGGCATGGGGCGGGGAGTTTACGGCGTGATACGGTGCCTGGCACTGGCGGCAAATCCAGCGCCCGCCCAGCCGCCTCACCAGCTCCTCCTCGGAGACCTTGATATATATTACCCCATCAATAGCCTTACCCTGCCCGGCAAGGGCTTCATCCAGGGCTCCCGCCTGGCTAACATTGCGGGGGAAGCCGTCAAGGACTATCCCCTCCCCACAGTCCGGTGCCGGGAGACGCTCCAGAACCATGCCTATCGTTATCTTGTCGGGGACAAGCATCCCCTTCTCCATATATGCCCTAGCCTCCCTGCCCAGCTCCGTCCCCTGCTCCAGTGCCCGGCGGAACAGGTCGCCGGTGGCGATATGAGCCGCATTCAACCGCTGCGCCAGAATGGCGGCTTGCGTTCCCTTGCCAGCACCGGGGGCACCCAACAGAATAATATACACCATAATCCCCTAACGGATAAAGCCCTCATAGCGCCGCATCACCAGCTGCGCCTCCAGCTGCTTCATGGTGTCCAGAACAACACCAACCACAATCAGCATACCCATGCTGGAAAGCTGTATCACCTGGACATTGGAAATCTCCCGAGCTATAAAGGGCATTACCGCCACCAGGGCGAGAAAGATAGCCCCCGCCCAGGTGATGCGGCGAATAACCTGATTGAGATAGGTAGACGTCTGCTTGCCGGGACGAATGCCGGGGATAAACCCCCCCTGCCGCTGCAGGACGCCGGGCAGGTCTTGCTGCTCAAAGATAATCATGGTGTAGAAGAAGGCAAAGCCAACCACGAGCAGGAAATTGAGCCCCCAGTAAACCAGCCCCAGGGGCAGGGCAGTGCCGGGGCTAAACATGCTGGCGATGGTATCGACAAAGCCCGGCTCCCCCGGCGTGATAAAATAGCTGGCAACGATACCGGGGAACATCACCATGGACATGGCAAAGATAAGCGGTATCATCCCGGCGCTGTTGACCCGCAGCGGGATATGGGTTGAGCCCGACTGGCGGTACATACGCCCGCCACGAAAGACGCTCTTGGCATACTGCACCGGAATGCGGCGGTGCGCCTCGGTAAAATAGACGATAAATACCGTGGTGGCTAAAGCGATAAGAATATAAAAGAACAAACCCCAGATCTGCTGCCCCCCGGTCAGGAAACCCTGCCCGACCATCTCGGGCAGACCGGCGATAATGCCGGCGAAGATTATTATGGATATGCCATTCCCGATGCCGTTCTCCGTGATAAGCTCGCCTAGCCAGATGAGGAATATGGTACCGGCTATCATTGACATAACCATGGCTATTGTTGGCAGCAACGCCGCATCGGTGATGACCCCCTGGTTGCGCAGAAAGAGCAGCCAGCCGTAGCCGGAAAGACCAGCCAGTGGTACCGTCAGCCAGTGGGTAATCTGGTTAATGCGGTGCCGCCCCGTCTCCCCCTCCTGAGAAATGGCTTGCAGCCTGGGGATGACCGGCACCAGGAGCTGCATAATAATTGACGCCGTGATATAGGGATAGACCCCCATCGCCGCCACGCTTAAGCGCCTCATGGCGCCACCGCTGAACATGTCGACCATGCCGAGCAGGGCGTTGCGCCCAAATAGCTCCTGCAGCGCGGCAATGTCTACCCCGGGCAGGGGCACATGAGCCACAAAGCGGAAGACCACCAGAATGCCAATGGTGAACAGGATGCGGCGCCTCAGGTCAGGCAGGCTAAAGGCATCAATCATTGCCTGGAGGAGCCGGGGTCTACTCTGCCTCTGCGGCACGTCCCACCTCCTCCACCTTGCCTCCGGCAGCCTCAATCTTGGCTTTGGCAGCCGCCGAGAAGCGGTGCGCCCTTACCGATATGGGATGGCGGAGAGCACCACCAGCCAGAACCTTGACCGGACAGCGCAGCGATTTTATCACCCCGGCTTCCAGCAGCTTCTCCGGCGTTACCTCACTGCCGGGGGCAAAGACGTTCAGCCTGTCCGTGTTGACAACGCTGTATTGCGTCCGAAAGATATTGGTGAAGCCACGCTTGCGCGGCAGGCGCTTGATTAAAGGCAGCTGCCCGCCCTCAAAGCCGGGGCGCATCCGGTATCCGGAACGGGACTTCTGCCCCTTAACGCCCCGCCCCGAGTAGGTGCCAGAGCCACTCCCATTACCCCGACCAACCCGCTTCCGTTCCTTTCTGGAGTCGCCAGCCGGGGAGAGGCTATTCTGCATCGCCACTTTCTGCCTCCACCCTAACGAGATGCTTAACCTTCTCAACCATGCCCCGAATCGGGGCTGAGTCGGCATGGACTATACTTTGATTCAGCCGGCGAAGACCCAGAGACTTCAGGGTCGCCTTCTGGTCCTTGGGATGACCGATACCGCTTCTAACCAGAGTAATACGAAGACTAGCCACCCTTTGCCTCCACAGCCACCGCCATCTTGCGTTTGGCTAACTCCACCGCCGGCTCCTTCAGCTGGCTCAAGGCAAGTATGGTTGCCCGGGCAACATTGATGCGGTTGGCGCTGCCCAGTGATTTCGTCAGGATGTCCTTAATCCCGGCCGCTTCCAGCACGGCGCGGACACTGCCGCCGGCAATAACCCCGGTGCCCGGTGCCGCCGGCTTGAGCAATACCTGAGCCGCCCCAAAGCGAACCTTTATCTCATGGGGGATAGTGGTCCCCGCCAGTGGTACCCTGACCAGATTCTTCTTGGCAATAGCACCCGCCTTGTTAATTGCCGATGGCACCTCGCCAGCCTTACCAAGACCAACGCCAACATGCCCGGCACCATCACCGGTCACCACCAGGGCGCTGAAGCGGAGGCGTTTCCCCCCCTTCACCACCTTGGCAACACGATTGATAGAGATTAGCTGGTCATTTAAGGCTAGCTCCGTCGGGTCTATCTTGCTTATCGGCTGTTTCACTGCGCTAGAGTCTCCTAACTAAAACTTAAGCCCGGCTGCCCGAGCCGCCTCCGCCAAAGCCTTGACGCGCCCGTGATACCGGCAGCCACCACGGTCAAAAGCGACCTCTTTTATCCCCTTAGCCAGCGCCCGCTTGGCTACCAGAGAGCCGACGAGCTCCGACTGCCCGGCCTTTGCCTTGCCGGCAAGCTCACCGTTTAGCTCCCGGTCAAGGGTTGACGCCGCCGCCAGGGTATGCTGCCCGGCATCATCAATAACCTGAGCATAGATATGCTTCAGGCTACGGAAGACACAAAGCCGGGGCCTGGTGGGGCTACCCTCCACCCTTGCCCTTACCCGGGCGTGCCGGCGCTGTCGCGCTAACCGTGCTGTATCCTTTGCCATTACTTCCTCTTGCCAATACCTTTACCGGCTTTACCCGCCTTCAGGCGAACCACCTCACCAGCATATCGGATGCCCTTGCCTTTATAGGCGTCCGGCGGGCGGATGGCTCTGATTCTGGCTGCCATTTCGCCAACAATCTCCTTATTCGTGCCGGTAACCTTAATGCGGTTTGCCCCCTCCACATCCAGGGACACCCCCGGTAAGGGCGACACCGTAACCGGATGGGAGTAGCCAATCCGTATTGTCAGGTTATCCCCGCTCTTTTCTGCCCGATAGCCCACACCAACAATCTCCATGGTCTTCCCAAAACCATTAGCCACCCCCTCCACCATGTTAGCCAGAAGGGTGCGGGTCAGCCCGTGCTGGGAGCGGTGCTCCTTGCTGTCACCGGGCCGTGACACCTTGAGGATATTGCCTTCCTCGGTAATTAAAATATTCGGGTTGAGCTGGAGGCAAAGCTCCCCCTTCGGTCCGGTTACCGAAGCCTCACCGTTTTTAATAACCGCCGACACTCCCGGTGGTACCGTTATCGGCATCCGCCCTATTCGAGACATACCAACCACTCCCGAGCTGGGTTACCACACATAACATAAGAGCTCACCGCCAATACCGAGGCGCCAGGCTTTCTGCCCCGTCATCACCCCCTTCGGGGTGGACACGATAGCAATGCCCAAGCCACCGTAGGGTCGGGGGATTTCCTTATGCTGGGCATATACCCTCAGCCCCGGCTTGCTTACCCGCTCCAAGCCAGCAAGGGCTGACTGATTGTCATCACCAAATTTGAGATAGACTTTAATTACCCGGTACGGCTTCCCCTGGAGCACCTCATAGTCCTTGATAAAGCCCTCCTCCCGGAGGATTTTGGCAATAGCGAGCTTCATCTTTGAGGCTGGCACCAGGGTAAAATCATGCCTCGCCATAATGGCGTTGCGGATTCGGGTTAGCATATCGGCTATTGGATCTGAAACTGTCATAACTACCTACCAGCTTGATTTCCTCACCCCGGGAATCTGCCCGAGGAGAGCTAATTTCCGGAAACAAATACGGCATAAGCCGAAGCGGCGGATATAGGCACGAGGCCTTCCGCATAGGTGACACCGGTTATGTTGCTGCACCCTGAATTTGGGGGTGCGCTGCGCCTTGGCAATCTTTGATTTTTTCGCCATCCTATCTAATTCCTTGCGAAGGGCATCCCCAGCAGCTCCAGCAGGGTCCTGCCCTCTTCATCTGTCCTCGCCGTAGTAATAATCGTTATCTCCAGCCCCCGCACCTTGTCCACCTTGTCGTACTCAATCTCGGGAAAGAATATCTGTTCTTTCAACCCCAGGGTGTAGTTGCCGTGCCCGTCAAAGGAGCTTACGGGAACACCCTGAAACTCGCGCATCCGGGACAGAACGGCATTCACCAGCTTGTCAAAGAAATTATACATGCGCTCCTGACGCAGGGTCACCATCACCCCAACCGGCATCCCCTCCCTCAGCCTGAAGGCGGAGATAGACCTCTTGGCACGGGTAATAACCGGGTGCTGCCCGGTGATGAGCGCCAAATCCTGCTCCGCAGCTTCCAGAACCCGGGGGTTCTGGGTCGCCTCGCCCAAGCCGATATTGAGCACAATCCGCTCCAGACGGGGTGCCTGCATCACGCTCTTGTAGCCGTAACGCTCCCTAAGAGCCTGGATAATTTCTTCTTTGTACCTTTCCTTCAGCCGTGACATCTAATCAATGACCTCACTACAGCGCCGGCAAATGCGGACCTTTTTGCCGTCCTGCAAAAAGCGAAAACCAACCCGTGCCGGATGGCTGCACTTATTGCACAGCAGCATCACGTCTGACACGCGGATTGGCGCCTCCCGCTCAATGATACCCGCCTGCCGCACCTGCCGCCTCGCCCTGGTGTGCCGCTTGATCATGTTGACCCCCTCCACCATTATCCGCTCGCCCTTGGGGTAGGCAAAGCGCACCTTACCCTTCTTGCCCCTATCCCTGCCGGTGACAACAAGCACATTATCATTCTTCCTGATTTTCATACCGCTTTCCTCACAGAACCTCAGGTGCCAGCGATATAATCTTGGTGAAGTTTTTCTCCCGGAGCTCCCTGGCGGCGGGGCCAAATATTCGGGTCCCCTGAGGGTTATTCTTATCGGTTAGAATCACCGCCGCATTTTCGTCAAACCGGATATAGGAGCCATCGGGGCGCCGATAGGGCTGAGCGGAGCGAACGATGACCGCCCGGACGACATCCCCCTTCTTCACCATCCCCCCGGGGATTGCCCTCTTTACGGAGGCAATAATGATATCTCCAACCCGGGCATATCTCTTCCCCGTGCCACCCAGTATGCCAATACACATAAGGCTGCGCGCCCCGGTATTGTCAGCTACCTTCACTCTGGTGTACCGTTGAATCATTCCTTCTAACTACCCTCAGGTTATTTCCCCGGGTTTAACCTCCACCACCTCGCCCTTGCTCACTATCTCCGCTACCCGCCAGCGCTTCTGCTTTGACAGCGGACGGCTCTCCACAATCCGGACAACATCCCCCACACGGCACATGTTCTTCTCGTCATGAGCCTTGTACTTTACCGCTCTTTTAATTGCCTTTTTGTAGAGTGGGTGGCGCTTGGGTGTTTCCACAGCGACAACCACCGTCTTGTCCATGCGGTCACTCACTACCTGACCCTGCCTAACCTTGCGCCGTTCTTCCATTACCTTAGCCCTGCCTGATACCAAGCTCCCTTTCCCTAATTATCGTCTTTAGCCGGGCTATCTTCCTTTTCGCCCTCGGCACCTCGCGATGGTTCACCAGTTGCCGGGTAGCCAAGCGAAAGCGGAGATTAAAAAGCTCCTGATGAGCCTCCTCCAGATGCTTGGCTATATCTTCAGAATTTAGAGCCCGTATTTCGCTAGCTTTCAACTTGAGCCAACTCCCTCGTATCACTGCCACCAGCGACACCGGTCTGCCGAACCACAAATCTGGTATCTATCGGCAGCTTGTGTGAAGCCAGGCGCATCGCCTCTCTAGCCATGGTAGCATCAACGCCGGACATCTCAAAGAGCATTCTCCCCGGTTTGACCACCGCCACCCAGTGGTCGGGGGCACCCTTGCCCCCACCCTGGCGCGTCTCCGCCGGCTTTTTAGTAACCGCTTTATCCGGGAAGACACGTATCCAGACCTTTCCGCCACGGCGGATATGGTGAGTGATAGCCCGCCGCGCCGCCTCAATCTGACGGCTGGTGAGCCAGACCGTCTCCAGCGCCTGCAAGCCAAAATCACCAAAGGTGACGGCATTCCCCGCATGGGCGGTACCCCGGCGGTGCCCTCTATGACTCTTGCGGTGCTTCACCCGTTTCGGTTGTAACATCGCTCTCCTCTTTTTCGCCAGCCGGAGGTTCCACCCCGGCAACCGGCTCCGCCGGCTTCTCTTCCGCTTCCACGGCAGGTGCCGCCTTCGCCTTTCTTGCCTTTGGCTTAGCCGGCTTCTCTTCCGCTTCCACGGCAGGTGCCGCCTTCGCCTTTCTTGCCTTTGGCTTAGCCGGCTTCTCTTCCGCTTCCACGGCAGGTGCCGCTTCCACGCTCTCCGCAGCCACCGGCTGGGCGGGCGCTTCTACTTGCTCGGCAGCAGTAACCGGCGCTGCCACTTCCTCGGTTATAGCCAGGGGCGCTGCCTCCTCGCCACCACCGGCAGCCAGCTCCTCCGGTATCTCCGCAGCTTTCTCTATCTTCGGCTCCGGCAGAATATCACCCCGGTATACCCACACCTTCACCCCAATCCGACCCAGGGTGGTACGCGCCTCAACAAAACCATAATCAATATCCGCCCGCAGGGTATGCAGCGGTACCCGCCCTTCATGCATCGTCTGGCGGCGGGCTATCTCGGCACCACCCAGCCTGCCGGCACAGCTAATCCTCACCCCCCTGGCTCCAGCCTGAATGGTGCGAGAAATCGCCTGCTTCATCGCCCGGCGGTAGGCAATCCGGCGCCCAATCTGTTCCGCCACCGTCTTCGCCACCAGCGTGGCATCAAGCTCCGGCTGGTGGATCTCAATGATATTCAGCCGCACCCTCTTGCCTATAGTCTTCTCCAGATGAAGCCTCATCTCATCAACCCGCTGCCCCCCACGCCCGATGACAACCCCGGGGCGGGAGGTCTGGATGGTGATAAGCACCTCATTCGCCTGCCGGTGAATCTCAACCTGCGAGACGCCGGCTTCAGGATACCCGGCATGGATAGCCTGCCGCAGCTTTATGTCCTCCTGGACAAAATCGGCATAGTGCTTATCGGCGTACCACTTGGCTTGCCAATCGCGGATAACGCCAATTCTAAAACCTATCGGGTGAACTTTATGTCCCATTTGCCTCCTACTCGGCAACAACAACGGTAATATGACTGGAACGCTTCAATATCGGGCTTACCCGACCCCGCGACCGGGGGCGGAACCTTTTCAGGGTACGGGCTTCATCGGCAAAGATACGGACAATCTTCAAATCAGAAGGTATCATCTGATAGTTGTTCTCGGCACTGGCTGCCGCTGATTTGACCACCTTGGCGACAACCCGAGCCGTCGGTGTGGGCGCAAAACGGAGCAGGATGAGCGCCTCGTCCACCTTCTTACCGCGCACCATGTCCACCAGCAGACGCACCTTGCGCGGCGGTATCCCCGTATCCTTAGCCGTTGCTTTCACTTCCATCCTGAAATCTACCTGAAAACCCTTCCCTAAAAACAGAAGGTTATTACTTCCTTACCCGGGAGACCTTCTCCCCCCTGGTTACATGCCCCCGGAAGGTCCGGGTGGGCGAAAACTCACCCAGCTTGTGCCCGACCATGTTCTCGGTGATATAAACCGGCACATGCCGCCGACCATCATGGACGGCGATGGTCAGTCCCACCATCTCGGGCAGGACGGTAGACCAGCGCGCCCAGGTCTTTATCACCGCCTTCTGACCGGAGGCCTGAACCCCCTCCGCCTTTTTCAGTAATTTGGGGTCAACAGCCGGACCCTTTTTAGTTGACCGAGACATTTTATTACTTCCTATATCCTGAAATTCGCTATGCCCGAGGTCCTTTATTGACCTCTTCCCGGCAGACCGAGACATTCTATCACTTTCTGCGGCTAATAATCATCTTGTCCGAAGACTTACGGCGGCGGGTCTTATAGCCCAGCGCCGGCTTGCCCCACGGCGTCTTGGGACCGGGCAGCCCTATCGGAGACCGCCCCTCCCCACCGCCATGGGGATGGTCACGAGGGCTCATTGCAGAACCGCGTACCGTTGGCCGCCAGCCTAGCCAGCGCTTGCGCCCCGCCTTGCCAAACTGTATGTTCTGGTGGTCAACATTCCCCACCTGCCCGATAGTCGCCACACACTCGCCGCGAATACGCCGCATCTCTCCTGAGGGCAGCCGAACCAGCACATACTCGCTCTCCCTCTCCATCAGCTGGGCGGCGGCACCGGCGCTGCGCACTATCTGCCCGCCCCTCCCCTTGTGCAACTCAATATTATGGATAGGTGTGCCGGTCGGAATCAGCTTCATCGGCAAAGCATTGCCCGGCTTTATCTCGGCACCCTCGCCCGATTTTATAACATCGTCAACGCTCAGCCGCAGAGGGGCAAGGATATAGCGCTTTTCCCCGTCAGCATAGTAGACCAGGGCAATACGTGCCGAGCGGTTGGGGTCATATTCAATGGAAACCACCCTGCCCGGAACACCGAGCTTATCCCGCTTGAAGTCAATAATACGCAGCCGGCGCTTGGCACCGCCGCCACGGTGGCGCACGGTTATCCTCCCCTGGCTGTTACGCCCCGCCTTCCTCTTAAGGGGCACCAGCAGCGACTTCTCCGGCTTTGTCTTGGTTATCTCGTCAAAGTCAGCGCCAATCATTCCCCGCCTGCCGGGAGAGGTTGGGCGATATGTCTTTAGCGCCACTTCATCGCCTCCATCATGGTCTAAACACCCTCAAATATCTCAATCTTGTCTCCCGGCTTCAGGGTGACGAGCGCTTTCTTCCAGGAAGGGGTCATAAACTGCCCTCTCCCCATCCGCCGGGATTTGCCCGGAACCGTCATCACATTGACCGCAGTCACCTTTACGCCAAAAGCCTTTTCCACTGCCTGTTTAATCTGGGGCTTGTTTGCCCCGGCGGCTACCTCAAAGGCATACTTATTCTGAAGTTGCAGCCCGCCACCCTTCTCTGTTATCAGCGGGCGGCGCAATACCTCATACAGATGCATTGCTCTCCTCCCGGACAGTCTTCTGCCCCCACAGCTCTTCCGCCCGGCGCACTGCCGCCACGGTCATGAGCAATATTCTATGGGATAGCAGGTCAACCACGTTCAGCAATCTTGCCGGTTCCGTCTTAACCCTGGGCAGGTTGCGGGCTGATTTAACCAAACCCGCCTCCGGCTCTTCGGTGACGATAAGCACCGAGGAACCAGCCTCCAGCGCCGCCAGAATCTGCACTACCTCCCTGGTCCTGGGCTCATCAATCCCGAACTCCTCCACAATCTTAAGCTCACCCTCCCCGGCTTTAGCCGAGAGGACACACCTCAGGGCGAGCCGGCGCATCTTCTTCGGCATTGCCTGTCGGTAGCTCCTCGGGTGGGGCCCAAAGACAACACCACCCCCCCGGCGCAATGGTGACCGCCGGCTGCCCGCCCGCGCCATACCGGTATGCTTCTGCCGGAACAGCTTCCGGGTAGAGCTGGTAATCTCGGCGCGCGTTTTCGTGCTCGCCGTTCCCTGGCGGGCATTTGCCTGCTGCCGCACCATTGCCTGGTGCACCACCGCCTCGTTAAAAGGCGCGGCAAAGACATAGTCGCTCACTTCAATCTGGCTGGTGACCTCGCCAGCAAGGTTATGCACCGCTAGCTGCACTTCGTCACTTCCCCCTAGCCGATTTCCTTATCATTAGTAGCCCGTTTTTGGCACCGGGCACCGCCCCCTTAACCAGCAGGAGGTTGCGCTCCGGGTCAGCCTCCGCCACCTCCAGGTTGCAGACGGTTACCCGCTGGTTCCCCATATGCCCCGCCATCTTGAGCCCCTTGAAGACCCGGCCCGGCGTGGTTGTCGCCCCGACAGAGCCACGGGCACGGTGCCGGTCCGACTGGCCGTGAGTCTTGGGGCCACCGGCAAAATGGTAGCGCTTTACCACCCCGGCAAAGCCCTTGCCCTTGGACACCCCGGTAATATCAACCCGGTCACCGGCTTTAAACAGGCTCACATCAACCCGGTCGCCTACCTTAGCCTCTTCAGCATCACCAGCCGGAAACTCCCGGAGGGAGCCAAGCTGCCCCGCCCCCTTGATCCCCTTGAGGTGACCCTTCCGGGGGGAGTTGAGCCGCCTGGCTTCGCCAAAGCCAAGCTGGGCAGCATCATAGCCTTCTTTGCCCGATGTCTTCACCTGGGTTATGACACATGGCCCCGCCTCAATAGCGGTTACCCCCTGAGCCTCACCGCCCTCGGTGAAGAACTGGGTCATACCTCGCTTCCGACCAATTATTCCCTGAACCATAGTGTCCCTACAGCTTTATATCTATCTCAACCCCGGCTGGCAAATCCAGCCGGGTCAAGGCATCTATCGTCTTGGTGGTTGATTCCACAATATCAATAAGCCGCTTGTGGGTACGGATTTCAAACTGCTCCTGCGAGTCCTTGTCTATAAACGGAGAGCGGATGACACTGAACCGCTCAATATGGGTGGGCAACGGCACCGGGCCAGAAACAACCGCCCCGGTACGCTCCACCGCCTCAACAATCTGCTGGGCGGACTGGTCAAGTAAGCGGTGGTCAAAGCCCTTCAGCTTGATACGAATCTTCTGTTTAGCCATGCAATACACCTGCAGTCTTGAACTTGTCCGCCAACCCCGATGGTAGCTCCTGATAGCGATGGAACTCCATGGAGTGGGTTGCCCTCCCCTGGGTTAGTGAGCGGAGAGTGGTGGTATAGCCAAACGCCTCAACCAGGGGGATAAGGGCATGGATGGTACACATCGCATCATAGGTCTCAAAAAACTCAATCTGCCCCCGCCGTGAGCTGAGGTCGCTGATTATGTCGCCGAGAGACGGCTGCGGTGAAACCACCTCCAGCTTCATAATCGGCTCCAGAAGCACCGGGCTGGCTTTAGCTACCCCTTCCTTCAGGGCGAGCGACCCCGCCATCTTAAAGGCTATCTCCGAGGAGTCAACCTCGTGGTAACTACCGTCATAAAGGGACACCTTGATATCAACCAGAGGATAGCCGGCAACCACTCCGATCTCCAGCGCCTCCTTAACTCCGGCTTGCACCGCCGGGATATATTCCCTGGGCAGCGTTCCTCCCTTAATGGCATCAACAAACTGAAAGCCGCCGCCACGCTCCAGAGGCTCAATCGCAAGCCAGACACGCCCGTACTGCCCGCGTCCGCCGCTCTGCCGGATAAACCGGCCCTCAGCCTTTACCGGGCGGGTGATTGTCTCTTTATAGGCGACCTGGGGCTTGCCCACATTTGCCCCCACCCCGAATTCAGCGAGCAAGCGGCCCACGATAACCTCAAGATGAAGCTCGCCCATGCCCGAGATAAGCGTCTGTCCCGTCTCCTGGTCGTAGCGCACTTTGAAGGTGGGGTCTTCCTCGGTCATCCGTTGCAGGTTTTCCCCCATCCTGTCCTGGTCTGCCTTGGTTCTGGGCTCAATAGCCACCGACAGCACCGGCTCCGGGAAACGGATGGCTTCCAGCAGCACCGGCGGCGAGGGCTGGCACAGGGTATCACCGGTAAAGGTGTTCTTCAAGCCCAGGCTGGCAACGATAGCCCCGGTATCCGCCTCGGCTACCTCCTCGCGCCGATTGGCATGCATCAGCAGCAGCCGCCCGATGCGCTCCCTCACCCCCCGGGTTGAGTTAAATATCTGGGCTCCCGCCTTCACCCTGCCGGAGTAGACCCGGAAATAGACCAGCCGCCCCATAAAGGGGTCAGAGACCACCTTGAAGGCAAGCGCCGCAAAGGGGGCATCATCGCGCGGCGGGCGAATGACCTCGGCACCATCCCGGGTGTCAACCGCCTGTACCGGCGGCATGTCCAGCGGCGAGGGAAGGTAGTCTACAATAGCATCCAGCAATAGCTGAATGCCCTTGTTCCTGAGGGCACTGCCACAGAGAACGGGCACCCCTTTTCCCGCTATGGTAACCCTTCTCAGGGCGAGCCGTAGCATTTGCGGGGTTATTTTACTATCACCGAGATAAGCAAGCATAATCTCGTCATCCACCTCAGCCAGCTTTTCAATAAGCGCCTGACGGTGCTTTACCACCGGCGCCTGCTCCGGCTCCGGAACAGCTCCCGCCACCGGGTCAGAATCAGGCTTGCCATCAAAATACCACGCCTCGTTCTCCACAAGGTCAACAACACCCTCGTACGAGTCTTCGCTGCCCAGCGGAAACTGCACCAGCAGCGGCGTTGTATGCAGGCGCTCCTCTATCATCACCAGGGTACGGTGCAAGCTGGCACCAACCCGGTCCATCTTATTGACAAAGCAGATGCGGGGCACCTTATACCTGTCCGCCTGCCGCCACACCGTCTCTGACTGCGCCTCAACCCCAGCCACGGCGTCAAAAACAACCACCCCCCCGTCCAGCACCCGGAGGCTACGCTCCACCTCAGCAGTGAAGTCAACATGGCCAGGGGTATCAATAATATTAATGCGGCAGTCCTGCCAGTAACAGGTAGTCGCCGCCGCAGTAATAGTGATGCCTCTCTGCCGTTCCTGCTCCATCCAGTCCATCACCGCCGTGCCGTCATGCACCTCGCCGATCTTATAGGTACGACCGGTGTAATACAGTATCCGCTCGGTGACGGTGGTCTTACCGGCATCAATGTGGGCAATAAAGCCTATATTTCTTATCTTGTCTAACGAAAAACGCTCAGACATAGCACCATTCTTCACTGTTGTTGGACTTGTTGTTACCACAGGAGTAATTGCGACCACCCTTTACCATCTATAGTGGGCAAAGGCTCTATTAGCCTCAGCCATCTTATGAGTATCTTCACGCCTTTTGACCGTCGCCCCCTGACCCTTGGCGGCATCACTCAGCTCCAGAGCCAGCTTCTCTGCCATGGATTTCCCCACCCGAGCCCGGGCTGACCTTACCAGCCAGCGTATCGCCAGGGAAAGAGCACGGGTAGGACTCACCTCCACGGGCACCTGATAGGTGGCGCCCCCGACCCGGCGCGGCTTAACCTCAAGAAGAGGGGTAGCATTCCTTACCGCCTGTTCCAGGACAGCCACCGCTGATTGCCGTTCCTGCCGCCCAATGATGTCCATGGCATCATAGACAATCCTGGTTGCCGTCAGCTTCTGCCCGTGCATCATCATCCGGTTGACCAGCCGAGCCACAGTAATATTCTGATGCTTGGCGTCAGGGGATAACTCTCTTTTTATTACTTGGCCTCGTCTTGGCATGCTACCTCCAGCACCTAGGCAATCTCCGCCACCTTAGCCCGCTTCGCCCCATACTTGCTCCGCCCCTGACGGCGGTTGGCAACACCGCTCGTGTCCAGGGCACCACGGACAATGTGATAGCGAACCCCGGGCAGGTCTTTCACCCTTCCGCCACGAATCAGGACTACCGAGTGCTCCTGCAGCTCGTGCCCCTCACCAGGGATATAGGCGGTTACCTCCATCCGGTTGGTCAGCCGCACCCTGGCTATCTTACGCAGGGCGGAATTGGGTTTCTTGGGGGTGGTGGTCTTGACCTGCACACAGACCCCTCGCTTCTGCGGAGAGCCCTTCCCCTCCGTCACCCTGTTGTTTAACGCATTATAGATAAAGCGCAAAGCCGGCGCTTTGGTCTTCTTGGAGACCGTCTTGCGCCCTTTACGGACAAGCTGATTAACTGTCGGCAAGTTGTTTCCTCCTATCCCACACAATGCCAATGGATGAGCCCAGGCTCATCCATTTGTGATAACAGACGAAAACACCGGCTTTCGGCCTGCTATCTATCAACCGAAAAGAGCAAAGCCAATTTTTTATATTACCACAGCTAGAACTGGCTGTCAACTTTGGCTATTGAACAGCCCGGTTTAGCGGTTAAGATGATTTTCTCATGCCCCAGTAGGTGAAAGCCAGGGCAGCCAGCCCCAGAGCATCTAAAGCGGCGAATACCAGGGTAACGCCACGCCCCCAATCAAAGGCGAACTCACCGACCAGAAGGCCAAGCGTGCCGATGAAGATCAGGATAAAGCCACTCAATTTAATAGCCTGCTTCATACCAGCTTTCCCTCCAATCGAAAATACTGCGGTGCCAGGCGGTAGTTATAGAGCGCGGAGCCTGCCCCGGAGCCATCACAACCCGGGACGGGCTCTAGGTAACCGGGACGCCGGCTTTCTCAACCCTCACTGCGGACACCTTGTACTCCGGAATCTTGGCTACCGGGTCAAGTGCCGGGTTGGTGAGCTGGTTGGTGGGGCTTTCCCAGAAATGGAAGGTCATGAAGACCAGCCCCGGCGGGGAATTCTCGGTCAACCTTGCCCTAGCCACCACCTCCCCCCGCCGCGAAGAAACCCGCACCATATCGCCATCGGCAATACCCAGAGCCGAGGCGTCCCCGGGGTTTATCGCCACCAGCTCCTCATCCATAAAGACATTCAGCCCCCTGACCCGGCGGGTCATGGTGCCGGTGTGGTAGTGAAACAGGCTGCGCCCGGTGGTCAGCAGCAGCGGGTAGTCATCGTCAGCAAGCTCCGCAGGCGGCTTGTATTCCAGGGGCACAAAGCGCCCCTTGCCCCGGGTGAAGAGCTCGGTGTGGAGGATAGGCGTTCCCGGATGCTCTTCCGTGGGGCAGGGCCACTGCTAGCCGCCCTCCTCCAGACGCCGGTAGGAAATACCGCCATAGCTGGGGG
>CAZFCV010000005.1:0-19607 GCA_964517985.1 uncultured Dehalococcoidales bacterium
ATCTGTGCCTCCTGGGACAGCAGTTCCTCACGGCTCAATCCCTCCAGCTTTACCCCGAACGCCGCTGCCTTGGCTTCACTGAGCTTCTTTCTTATCTCCTCATGCTCAAGGACAAGGGCATCCATAAATAGCTCGCCCAGCAGTGGTGGCAGTGCCTTTTCTTCATAGGAGAAGTGTTTCTGGAGACCATCGTCAAGAAAGCTCACCGCCTGCTGCAGCTTCCCCTGCTTCTCCGCCAGAGCCCCCGGCTGGCCCGGAATCCACTCCGGACGTACCTTGCCCATAGTCAGCAGGGCTTCCCAGTCCGCTATTGAGTCCCCGACAAGTTTCACATGCCCCCGGATAGTCCGATGCCACTCAATGATATGGTTAACTACGGCTAATTTATCTTCCATAACTCACCCTTTCCAAGCTAGAGGCTCCGGTTTTCACCAGAATCCTGTCTCCCTCAAGCTTGACCTTATATGCCTTCTTCAACGGGAAGGTGGCTACCTGTGCTTGCTGATGACCTCTTCAACCCACTTCATGGCGGCAATCATGGTGGGAAACCCCGCAGTGGTAAATGCCATCAGCACGGCATGGCGCAGCTCCTCGGGGGAGACGCCCTCCTCCAGGGCACGCCGGGCGTGTGACCTGACCCCGCCGTCGGAGCTGGCGCCGATGGAAACGCCCAGCTTCACCAGCCGCCGTGTCCTGGCATCCAGCGGGCCCCACTCATGACAGCTTACCGCCAGGGCATCATAGGCTTCCGACACTCCGGGGAACTGCTGCTTGAACTCTCCGTATATTCCTGGTAGATAGCCCATCACATCCTCCTTTCCGGCAGAGCCAGCTACTCCAGCCGGCTCTCCACGACATCCCAGTTTATGTTATTAAAAAAGGCTTCTATGTAGGAGGCTCTTTTCAGCCCGTAATCAACCATGAAGGCATGCTCAAAGACATCCATCACCAGGATGGGGGAGCAACCGGCAGGGTGACCGCTCTCATGCTCATTAATCCACTGGTTGAGGAACCTTCCCGTGATATTGTCCCGGTAGAGGATAGCCCAGCCGATGCCGCGCATGGCTCCCGTTCCTTTGAAATCCCTCTCCCAGTCCTCATAGCTGCTAAAGTCCTCCGCCATCCTCCTGACCAGTTTACCGGACTTGTCCAGAGCCTCCTTGCCGCCAAGATTGCCAAAGTAGTACTCGTGGAGCCGCATGCCGTTGAACTCAAAGCCCAGGCGCCGCTTCAGCTCGGCGTACTCCGGGGTAGCCACCATCCCCTCCTTCAACATGGCGGCGAGCGAGTCCAGTAGCTTGTTGGTATTGGTCACGTAGCCCTGATAGAGGGTGAAGTGGTTGTTGAGCAGTGTCTCGCTGAAGCCCTCCATGCCAATGAGGCGGCTATAGTCTGTTGCTGCGTAAGCCATTGTTCTTCCCCCCTTCCTTAGCCCTTCTGCTCCTCTTCCAGCAGGTCACTGAAGACATCAACATGATATATCTCATTATCCCTTATGCGAAGGAGAAGCCTCTTGATATCAGGGTCTTCAATCTCTCCGGCGGCGCGGTCGTACTCGGCAGCCACCTCCTTCTCAATCTTGATATCCGCCCGGAGCATATCCGCCGTTTCCCCTGACCGGTCAACCTCAAGGTGCTCCAGCCTCGGGCTGCCGCCGCCACCAACCAGCTCCTCGGCAAGCCAGCCCAGGTGCTGCATCTCATTAATCGCCTGGTCCTCCATCTGCTGCTTCATTTCCCTGCCGGGTGACATATAGGAGTGCAAGAGATACTGGAGGATGACAGTATACTCGTGTTCAATACCCCAGTCAAGAATCCGGGTAACCCCATCCTGGCGCTTTCCCCGCACGTCCGCCGCCCCCTCCTTCTTCGCCTTGTCCACAAAGTGCTCAAAGCTGATGTGGTGCGCCTCCTCATCGGACAGGATGCGCTGCAAGAGCCGCTTTACTCTGGGGTCATCAACCAGGGCAATATGCTCCCGATACTGGTCTATCGCCCCCTTTTCCAGCAGCACGTCGTTACCCATCCACTGGTCTACCGCCGCCCCCTCCATCAGCATCTTGCCCCGCTCCAGGCTGGGGGTCCCGCCCAGCTCCACGATGGTCTCCGCCAGCCAGTCCAGGTGGCGCATCTCGTCCCGGGCAAAGGCTTCAATCTCACAGGCCATCTCGCCCTCACCCATGGCGTAGGCGTGGGTGAGATACTGAATGATGGCACCGTGCTCATCCTCAAGGTCTTTGTTCAGTAAGGCGATAATCTTATCCCTGTCCATTTCCCCCCCTTCTTTTTTGATTGGATAATGTCCGCCCGCAGGAGGCGTCCCCGGCACTACCCCCCATCCAGAGAGGGGTGCTCCTTGCTGGCAAACCAGCCTGCCGGGTCTTTAAGGTACTCATAGTAGTCAAGCAGAACCGAGTGGTGTGTCCTTTCCTCAGCAGCCAGGGCTTCGTAGAACCCCCTCTCCCCATCATAGCTGGCATTCTGGCTCCGGCTCTTATAGAGGTCGTAGCTCTTGTTCTCCATATCCATAGCCGTCTGTATGGCATCAAGCTCCGTAGCCGGAACCTCTATATCCGGACCCATCTCCTCCGTCACCCGGGCAAATATCGTCCTCAGCCGCACGCCCTGGTCAGGCTCAAAATCAACCCTGAGCCAGCCCGCCCTGCCCCGGATGGCATCATATATCCGCTCAAAACTCTGCCGGTGGCTATCTTCCTCGGCAGCCAGAGACCGGAAAAGCTCCCTGCCCGCCTGGCTGGTGCTGGTCTGGCTCAACCGGTGGTAATACTCCTTGCCATCAATCTCCATCTGGATGGCAACCTTGAGTCCGTCCAGCGTTCTCTCCTGCTCGTTCACCATTCTAAGCCTCCCTTCGATAGCGGTAATCCCCCGCCAGAATTAAAGGAACAAGGAATATACTAGCCCCGAAAATTTCTATTGTCAATACCCTTACTGCCCGGAAAACATATAACCGCAGTTGCAACGAGACCAGGAGTAGCCCCCGTCCGGGGCTATAAGCCAAATCTTTCTCTAAGGAGCCGGGAAAGGGCGGCGAGACGGGAAAACGCCTTCTCCACCAGCTGCTCCTCAACGGTCAGGCTGGAGCTTTCTGCCGCCGGGCACACCCCGGCATCCTCGCTGGCACCGACCTGCCCGGTATTCTTGAGACAGCGCCGCGCCGGGGCAATCAGGGCTTGCCCGGCAACCTGCTCAAGCGACAGCCCACTATTCCAGGATACCATATCCCAGTAGCCGGAGAGCAATCCCGCCAGGGACTCCACCGTCTCCCTGCCGAGGTTCTCGGCATCAGTAGGCACAATGCCCCAGGAGATTATGCCCCCGTTCTTGAGGAACTCGCCGGCGGCAGCGGCATACTCCCGGGGCATAAACCCTATCTGATAGGCATCAAAGGACAGAATCTCAACACCCAGCCCCAGGAGATAGGGCAGGTTGACGTTAGCGCAGAGGTGCAGTGCCTTCGGCCCATCAAAGCCCGCCAGGAAATGCTGGTAGTCCTGCCTGGTCAGGACGTCATTATAGCCCGATAGCCCGCTGAAGACCCACCCCAGCCCCGGCTCATCCAGCCAGACAAAGGCGTTCTGGTTCTTCTCCCGCAGCTGGTGGTACTGGACGTTCGCCTTTCTCTGAATAAAATCAAACAAAAGCCCCCGGACCCCCTCGTTATAGATAATCGGGCGGGAGTCCTCATCAACCACCCGGAAGCCAAAGCTTACCGGACCGGTTACCTGCCCCCGAATCGCCGGGTAGCCCCGGAGGTCTTCGGCAAGGAAGCGGTGATAGACCGCCGAGTACGCCGGGCTCAAGGCAAAGAGCTCCGGCTCCGCCATCCGCAGCGAGTAATCGCCCAGCTCCCCCTCAAACCGGGCGGTGCTGAAGGTAATCTTCCCCCTTTCCGGGTCAACCGCCACCCCGGGGAAGTTCTGCGATACCTGGGCATACATGTCTTCATAGAAGCTGACATTGGGTAGCTGGGGCCAGAACGGTACGTCCAGGCTGAGGACCAGCTCCAGGGCTCGGTCGACACTGGTATGGGGCATGATGCCCATCGCCGTGGTCCGGCAACCCGCCGGAAGGTTTGGATTGGTCAGTGTCATACAATAACAGTATATTCCAGATAAAGGCGGGCAATCAAAGGAGGAGGTATTGACATCCCTTCCCGGCGGTTGTAGAATTGCCTACCAAGTGGTTGGGGAGGTGTGGATTATGGAGCACGTCAAGTTTGTCTGCCCGCACTGCGGCTATGAAGCCGGGGGGGTTGGCAGCTGCCCGGAGTGCCAGGCAGCACTGGTAGCCACCTGTGCCGCCTGCGGAAACCCGGTAGTTGGGGAACACGTTCACCCCGAAGACTAAGGTCTCTCTTGTAGTCACACTTTGGAGGTAAAAATGGCGGACAAGCAGGTATTTGTCTACTCCACCCCCACCTGACCCTACTGCCACCGGGTGAAAGAGTTTCTTTCACGAAAGAATATCGCCTATACCGACTACAACGTGGCAGCGGACAGGGAGAAGGCTAAGGAGATGATACAGAAGTCGGGGCAGATGGGGGTGCCGGTGATTATCGCTGACGGCGAGATTGTCATCGGCTTCAACCAGGATAAGCTGGAGCAACTGCTCTCCTAGCCAGCAGTACAGGCTTCTGCCGGAGATAGCCATGTACCAGTTGCTGATAATCGGGGGTGGCCCCGCCGGGCTCGCCGCCAGCGTCTATGCCGCCCGCAAGCAGCTCAAGACGCTGCTGGTCAGCGTTGACATCGGCGGGCAGGTAAACACCACCTGGGGCGTGGAGAACTACCTCGGCTACCAGTTCATTGAGGGACCGGAGCTGATAGACCGGTTCCAGACCCAGGTGAGCCAGTTTCCCATTGACCAGAAGATTGGCGAGAAGGTGAGCCGGCTGGAAAAGACTGCGGATGGCTTTGCCGCCACCACCGGGTCCGGGGAAAGCTACCCGGCAAAAGCCGTCATCCTCGCCACCGGAAAGAGACCGCGGAAGCTTAACGTGCCGGGTGAGGCGGAGCTTACGGGGCGAGGGGTAACCTACTGCGCCACCTGCGACGGGCCCGTTTTCACCGGGCAGAGGGTCGCCATCGTGGGCGGGGGCAACTCAGCGCTGGAGGCGGTGCTGGATATGGTGAAAATTGCCGAGCATGTGGACATGGTCTCGCTCACCCCCCTGACCGGCGACCCCGTCCTTACCCGCCAGCTCGCCGGTGCCGGGAACCTGAGTATCTTTACCGAACACCAGACGGAGGCAATCGAGGGGGAGGGGCTGGTCTCGGCGCTGTACATAAAAGACCTCAAGAGCGGGGAGAGGAAAAAACTTGACGTTGGCGGGGTCTTCATTGAGATTGGGCTCGTGCCCAACTCCGACCTGGTGAAAGGGCTCGTTGAGCTCAACAAGCAGGGGGAGGTGCCGGTAACACCGGGCTGCGAGACGTCACTACCGGGCCTCTATGCCGCCGGCGATGTCACCGATGTCCCGGAGAAGCAAATCCTGGTTGCCGCCGGCGAAGGCGCCAAGGCAGCGCTTCAAGCCCACCGCTACCTGCAACGGCGGGCTGCCTAGACGGTTAGCCGGGGCAATCGCCATCAGGACACCTCCCTTGCCTGGAACCCCCTCAGCCGCAGCGAGTTCAACACCACGGTGATAGAGCTTGCCGCCATGGCGGCAGCCGCCAGAATCGGGTTGAGAAAGCCGAAGTCACCAAGAACGAAGCGCAGCCCGGCGGGGACACCGCCCTGGCCGAAGGCAAGATAGAGCACCCCCGCCTCCACCGGGATAAGGGCGGTGTTGTAGGCAAAAGCCCAGAAGAGGTTCTGCTTGATTGTCCTCAGGGTGCGCTTGCTTAAGGATATGGCGGTGATGATTCCCCCCAGCCCCCCGCTGATAAGGGTAATATCCCCCGTCTCCATGGCGACATCGGTGCCGGTGCCGATGGCAATGCCGACATCCGCCTGAGCCAGAGCCGGGGCGTCGTTTATGCCGTCACCCACCATCGCCACCACCCTCCCCTCCCGCTGCAGCCTCCCGACCTGCTGCGCCTTGTCCTCGGGGAGCACCTCAGCCAGCACCCGGTCAATGCCCGCCTCGGCGGCAATCGCCTCCGCCGTGCGCCGGTTATCACCGGTGAGCATGAGCACCTCAATGCCCATCCGGTGCAGCTCCGCCACCACCCCCCCGGCACCGGGCTTAACGGTGTCGGCGAGGGCAATAATTCCCACCACCCGCCTGTCCACACCGAGAAACATCACCGTCTTCCCCTCACTCCAGAGGCGGTCAGCCTCCTTCTCCAGCCCGTTAAGGGAAAACCCCCGGTCCGTCATCAACCTCAGGCTGCCCAGCAGGAGCTCCCTTTTTCCCACCCGGGCGGCAACGCCATGCCCGGGGATAGCCTCAAAGTCGGCGGCGGGGGACAGCTCCAGCTTCCTCTCCACAGCCGCCTGGACGATAGCCTCACCAAGGGGGTGCTCCGAGCCACGCTCCGCAGAGGCAGCCAGCCGGAGGACCTCCTCCTGGGAAGAAGGGGGGGCGGCAACAATATCGGTTACTCCGGGCTCGCCCCGGGTGAGGGTGCCGGTTTTATCCAGCACCACGGCGCTTATCCGGTGCGCCCTCTCCAGAGTCCCGGCGCTGCGGATGAGAATACCGTGCTCCGCCCCCTTGCCGGTGCCCACCATAATCGCCGTGGGGGTAGCCAGCCCCAGGGCACAGGGGCAGGCGATAATAAGCACGGCAATAAAGTTGAGGAGGGCAAAGGTGAAGGCGGGCGCCGGTCCCACAAAATACCAGATTACAAAGGTAATGAGGGCAATGCCAATCACCACCGGCACAAAGTAGCTGGCGATGACGTCCGCCAGGCGCTGAATGGGCGCCTTGCTCCCCTGGGCTTCCTCCACCAGCCGGACAATCCGCGCCAGCGTGGTATCCCTGCCCACCTTGGTCGCCTCAAACCGGAAGCTGCCCGTCTTGTTAATCGTCGCCCCGATAACCTCATCGCCCGCCTTTTTCTCCACCGGGATGCTCTCCCCGCTAATCATGGACTCGTCAACGCTGGAATACCCCTGGCGGACAATACCATCCACGGGCACCCGCCCCCCGGGCCGCACCAGGATGAGGTCACCAACCTGGACATCTTCAATGGGTATCTCTGCCTCCCCGCCATCACGGATAACCAGAGCCGTCTTCGGCTGCAAGCCGATGAGATTCTTTATCGCCGCCGAGGTCTGCCCCCTGGCTCTCGCCTCCAGGAAGCGGCCAAGGAGAATGAGGGTAATAATCATCGCCGAGGTATCAAAATAGAGATGAGGCTCCAGCCCGCCGGCGGCGAAAAGCCCGGGGAAGAGAATAGCCATCACGCTGTAGAGGTAGGCTGCCGAGGTGCCCACCACAATCAGGGTATTCATATCCGCCGTCCGGTGACGGAGGGCACCCCATGTCCCCCGGTAGAAGCGCCAGCCAGCCCAGAACTGCACCGGCGTCGCCAGCGCCCACAGCAGATAGGGCTTGCCGGGGAAAGAGGGAATAAAGCCCAGAGACATAACCAGTACCGCCAGCACCGCCGCCAGGATAAAGCGGTTCCTTACCACGCGGAGTTCCCGCCGGGCGGCGGTGGTGACATCCTCCAGCGTCTCCGCCTCCGTGCCCAGCTCATAGCCAGCTTCCCGCACCGCCTGCCGCAGGGCGGCGAACTCGGTTCCGGCAACAAACTCCACGGTAGCCTTCTCCGCAGCCAGGTTGACGCCGGCGGAGACCACGCCGGGCACGCCGGAGAGAGCCTGCTCAACACGGGCGACACAGGAGGCACAGGTCATCCCCCCCACCGGGAAGACGGCTTTCCTGGTCGCCGCCCCGTAGCCCAGCCCGGATATGGTGTCCTTGAGCCGGGCAAGGCTTACCCGGTCAGGGTCATACTCTACAACCGCCTTCTCCGCAGCAAAGTTGACGCTGGCACTCTCCACCCCCGCTGTCTCCGCCAGCCCTTTCTCAATGGTGGCGGCACAGGTAGAGCAGGTCATGCCGGTGATGCTAATGCTGGCTTTCCTTGCCTTCCCGGAGGTCGCTTTTTCCGCCATTGTCCCCCTCCACGCCGGGGCTAGGACAGGTCTTTCCTGAGCTGCTCAAACTCCTTCTTGGGTATCTCTCCCCGGGCATAGCGCTCCCTGGCTATATCCAGCGAATCGCGTCTTGCGGAAGTGCCGCCCCGCTCGGTTAGCTTCTTAATCCCCCAGACAATGAGGGCGATAAAGCCCCCCCAGAACACCACCATCCATAGCCCGCCGAAGAGCATCCCCCAGCCCGATGCATCCCACATGTGCCACATCATGATACCACCTCCCTTTCCACCAATGCTATCACGCTACCGCGATACAATTATGTGACAAAAAGCACACCACGGGCAGGTTTGAAAAGAGCCCGCCTTTTGGATTAATATAGGGTATTATTCTACCGGATTCTGCAATTTTTAAGAGGAGTTAGCCTTGACCAAGAAGAGAGTGGAGAAACCCCACCGCGAATATACCAGGCGGCAGCTGGCACGGTGGCAGCGGCAGAAGCGGATACAGCGTATTATTACCATCGCCGGAGCCCTGGTTATTGCCGCCGTTCTGGGGATTGTACTCACCGGCTGGTACCTTGGGGACTACCAGCCCCGGCACCAGACCATAGTCAGGGTGAACGAGACAGAGTTTGATATGGACTATTTTGTAAAGATGCTCAGCTTCTACGGGCAGGGTACCTCCAGCGCCTACCTGCCGCTTATCGCCGATAACGTCGTGGAGACCATCCAGCAGGACGAGCTGATAAGGCAGGAGACGCTGAAGCTGGGTATCACCGTCAGCCAGGACGAGGTTGACGAGAAGCTAAAAGAGTATGACCCGCCGCTGGGCAAGGACTACCGGGACATAGCCAGAGCGGAGATGCTGGTAGGCAAGCTGTTTGACGAGCACTTTGAAAAAGAGGTGCCGCTCTCTACCGCGCAGAGGCACGTCCTGGCGATGTATCTGGAGAGCCAGAGCCAGGCAGCCGAGGTCAGGGAAAAGCTGTCCGCCGGGGAGTACTTCCCCTGGCACGCCAGCCAGCTCTCCCTGGAAGCCATCTCCAGAGAGAATAATGGCGACCTGGGGTGGCACCCGGAAGAAATCTTCTCCCTGCGGCTGGGCACCTCCGTTCCCGTTGAATATGCCTTCAGCGCTGAGGCGGGCGCACTGAGCCCGCCGTTATACGATGAGGAAACGGCAAAGAATATCGGCTACTGGCTGATTAAGGTGCTGGAGAGGGATGAGGAGACGGCTCATGTTCAGGCAATGCTGCTCGGCAGTGAAGCGGAGGGGCTGGTGACAAAAGCCAGGCTGGAGGCGGGTGAGGACTTCGCCGAGCTGGCTAGGGAACTCTCCCAGGATGACCTGTCCCGGGAAGCCGGCGGCGACATGGGCTGGCTGGAGGAAGGCATAATGAGCCCCGCCTTTGACGCCTTCGCCTTTGACCCTGAGGTAGCGGCGGGAACACTGAGCGACCCCGTAGCAGATGATACGGCATGGACTACCGGCGGCTACTGGCTGGTCAAGGTCGAGGAAATAGACGAGCAACGGCAGCTTGACGATGACGACCGCTACCTGCTCAAGAACCAGGCTCTAAGCGACTGGATAACCGCCCTGTGGGAAGACCCCGAGAATGAGGTGGAAAGCTACCTGGACGATGCGGCAAAAGGCTGGGCAATCGAGCACCTTCCCGCTAGCTAGCGATGAGGCAAAGGCATGGCTATTATCGGCACCGCTGGCCATATTGACCACGGCAAGTCGGCTCTGGTTCAGGCGCTGACCTCCATAGACCCCGACCGCCTGCCCGAGGAGAAGCGGCGGGAGATGACCATTGACCTCGGCTTTGCCTGGCTGCCGCTCTCCCCTGGAGGGGTGGTGGGCATCGTTGATGTGCCGGGGCATGAGGACTTCGTAAAGAACATGATTGCCGGGGTCGGCGGTATTGATGCCGCCCTGCTGGTAGTCGCCCAGGACGAGGGGTGGATGCCGCAGACCGAGGAGCACCTGCGCATCCTGGACTTCCTTGATATCAAACACGGCGTCGTCGCCCTGACCAAGGTTGACCTCAGTGATGACCCCGACTGGCTTGACCTGGTGGAAGCGGAGATAAGGGAGAGGCTGAAGGGGACGGGGCTCGCCGCAGCACCAATAGTCCGGGTGAGTGCCCGGCGGGGAACAAATATCCCGGAGCTGAGACAGATAATTGAGGATATGGTCTCCCGGGTGCCTCCCAACCGCGATACCGGCAAACCGCGCCTGCCGGTAGACCGCATCTTCAGCATAAAGGGGAGCGGCAGCGTTGTCACCGGCACCCTTCTGGACGGGACACTCTCCCGGGGGGACGAGGTCTACATCTTCCCCCGGAACCGGAATGCCCGCATCAGGGCTCTGGAAAGCTACAAGGAAACGGTGGACAGCGCGCCGCCGGGTACCAGGGTCGCCCTCAACCTCGTCGGCCTGGAAAAGGAGGAGCTCAGCCGGGGCGACATTATCTTCGGCGAAAAGAGGCAGGCTATCGCCAGCCGGATTATTGACGCCCGGATAGGGCTCATCCCGCAGCTGGCAATCCCTTTGAAGAGTAACACCGAATACAAGATATACCTGGGGACAAGGGAAATCACGGGGCAGGTAATACTGCTGGGGCGACAAGTCCTCAAGGCAGGCGAGTCTGCCCTTGCCCAGCTCCGCTTCCGGGAACCGGTAGCCACCCGCCTCGGTGACCACCTCATTATCCGGCGGGCTTCCCCGGCGGAGACTATCGGCGGGGGCACCGTCCTTGACCCGGCAGCCAGCCGGCACAGGTTCAGAGATATAGCCAGAGTCACCCGTTTCCTGGAGAGCCGGGAAAGCCTTGAGCTGGAAGAAGTGCTCCTGTCCGAGCTGGAAAAAGTGAGCTACGCCGAGGAGAGGGGGCTTCTGCTTGCCAGCTACTACCCGGCCGCCGAGGTCATTCAGTGCGCCGGGAAGCTGCAAGCCAGGGGCAAGCTCATAAGAGCCGGCTCCTGGATAGTGGAACTGGGCTACTGGCAGGGGCGGGCAAAGCAGGCTCAGGATATACTGGCTAGGGAGCACTCCCGCCATCCCCTGCAAAGGGGCTTACCCCAGGCGGAACTGGAAAGCCGCCTGCACCTGCCCCGGGGGCTGTTCAACCAGCTAATCACCGCCATGATTGAGGCGGGGGAAATAGCCCGCCGGGAGGGTATCATTGCCCTCCCCACCCACCAGCCATCACTCTCCCCGGAACAGGAGAGGCTGGTGTCACAGGTAGCCAAGCTCTTTGCCACCAGCCAGACCAGCCCGCCAACACGGAAGGAGCTTGCCACCCGGCTCCCCGGCAGCGAAGCGGTAGTGCGCTTCATGTGCCAGCAGGGTACTCTCATGGAGCTACCGGACGGGGTACTGCTGGAAAGCCAGCACTACGATGGTATCAAGAAGGAGGTGGTCGGCTTCCTGAAGCAAAACGGCTCCATAACCATCCAGCAGATGCGGAGCATCTTCGGCTTCAGCCGCAAATACACGATACCAGTCCTCAATAAAATGGAGGAGGAGGGCTTGGTGCGGCGCCGCGGGGAGGAGAGGATTCTGAGCCGGAAAGCGGAGCAACAGGAGTGAGGCGCAGGCTATGGAAAATATCACCCTCCTAGCCGCCTTCGGCGCCGGGCTGGTGTCCTTCCTCTCCCCCTGCGTCCTGCCCATAGTGCCCGTCTACCTCGCCAGCCTGAGCGGACCGGGGGTGTTTGAGGACAGGAGGAGCCGCCTGCCCACCTTCCTGCACGCCCTTAGCTTTGTCGCTGGCTTTTCCCTGGTCTTTGTCATCCTCGGCGCCGGCGCTGGTCTGGCGGGGTTTGCCCTCAGCCCCTACTCACCGGTAGTCCGCCAGATAGCCGGTGGCTTGCTGATTGCCCTGGGGGTATTTATGCTGGCTGCCCTGAAGGTGCCCTGGCTGAACTACGAAAAGCGCCTCGCCCCGTCCACCGGTCGTGTTACCGGTTACCTGCGGTCTCTCCTCATTGGCGGCACGTTCTCCCTTGCCTGGACGCCGTGCCTGGGACCCATAATTGGCACCATCCTGATTATAGCCGGAGTCTCGGAAACAGCGCTGCACGGTGCCTATCTGCTGGCGGCATACTCCCTGGGGCTGGGGCTCCCCTTCCTGGCTATTGGCGCTGCCCTTGATTCCGCCACCCCGCTGCTCCGGCGCATCCACCGCTATTCCGGGCAAATCCACATCGCCAGCGGCATACTGCTTATCGCAGTAGGCATACTTATCCTGACCAACAGCCTGAACTGGCTCCTCCCCTGAGGCAGACCAGGATAAAGAGGCACCGGGAGGACTAAGCCCGCCTTCTCCGCCCGGCATACCGGTGGCTACGGGTAGCCACTCCCGGGACAAAGCCGGAGCGGGCAGTACCACCCCGCACCGGGGACAGGGAAGGCTCCTTCCCCACTCCCGCCGGCGGCTTGTCAAACTCGGCTACAGTACGCAGCTCATGCCGGTAGCCACACTGGAGACACTGCTCGTACCAGATATGCTCTTCACTATCCAGAAAAACATCACCCCCGCATCGGGGACAGTTCTTTAACTTCCACATTCTGGCATCACCCCCTTCCCCCATCCAGGGCAAGGTAAATTGTAAGCCAGAACGCCGCCGCTGTATGTGACTTTTGTCTCACCACCGGTACCGCCGGAAGGGAATGGTGAAAGCCGGAAAAAAGGGCGGAGGGAATGGGGTGGGGGAAATATAATAATAAGAGGAGGAGGAGGGGGACTAGCCCCTTTCCAGGACTATCTCAAAGGGGCAGCTTATGGCGCCCGTGGGGCAGACAGCCTCGCACTGGGTGCACCAGTCGCACACCTCGGTCTCAATGATGGTTATAACGTTACCCACGAGCACGAGGGCGCCACAAAGGCAGACGCTGACACATAGCCCGCACCCATCACACTTTTCCCGGTCTATTACCGGTATTTCTGCCACTGCCGTCTACCTCCATCCCCGACTATCTTAAACCAGAGCCGACATTCTGTCTGTGACCTTTGTCTCACGGAGATACCCCCGCCATCTCTTTCAGGGCTCCCTCATTGGTAATGACGATGCGATGGCGGTCCAGGCGGATTGCCCCCTCCTCCTCCAGGGAGCGGAGCGACCGGGCAACCACCTCCCGTGCCGTGCCCGCCATCGCCGCCATCTCCTGCTGGGTAAGCCGGGGCGCGGGGCTTCCCCCGTCTCCAGCCTGCTCCACCAGTATCTTGGCTACCCGGCCAATAACGTGCCGGAAGGAGAGGTCCTCAACCAGAGACACGTACTGACGCACCCGGCTCGCCAGAGCCCGGACAACATTAAGGGCAACCCGGGGGTGGTCACGGAGGACTGCCTCCAGGGCGTCCCTTCTTATCCCGTAGAGAACAACCGGTCCCATTGCCTGGGCGCCCGCCGGGCTGGGACCGCCATCAAAGATGGCAACCTCACCGAGGGTCTCCCCCGGGCGCACGATGCTCAGTATCTGCTCCTTACCCTCCGCCGATACCTTGAACACCTTCACCGCGCCGGAGGCAACAAAATAGAGAGCCTCCGCCGGCTCACCCTCAAAGACGACCACCTCCCCCCTCTCCACCACCCGCTCAAAGATTAGCCGGCTTACCGCCTCCAGCTCACCCGGGCTGAGTCCGGCAAAGTAGGTAACAGACTCAAGAAACGCTATCTGAACCGCCATATCCCCAAAACGAAGCCCGGCTTCGTACGCTGGATTATAGCAGCCCCTGCCGGATTATAGCAAAGGGTTGAGATATACAAAAAGGGGGCTGAGGTGAACCTCGGCTCCCCTTCTGGAAGCCTTTAACTTTCTCTGGCTGCGCTGTCAGCCGAGCCCTACCCTGTCCTTGGCCCGGTTCAGGGTCTCCCCGGCAACGGGGCGAATCCGGGAGGCTCCCCGGGCAAGCAGGGAGTCAATGTAGCCCGGCTCGGCGGTCAGCTCCCGATAGCGGGACTGTAGCCCCCGCAGCCCCTCCACGACCACCTCCCCCAGCTCCCGCTTGAGGTAGGCATAGCCCTTCCCGGCAAAGTGCGCCTCTATCTCGGGGCGGCTCAGCCCGGTAAAGAGCTCATAGATGACCAGCAGGTTATAGATTCCGGGGCGTTCCTCGTCAAAGCGAAGCTCGCGCAGTGAGTCGGTAGTGGCACGCTTGATCTTGGTCCGGATGGTATCCGGCGAATCAAGCAGGCAGATGGCGTGGCCAGAGAGCTCCTCGCTCTTGCTCATCTTCGCCGTGGGGTCATCCAGCCCCATGATACGCGCCCCCAGCTCGGCGATTAGCGGCTCCGGCAGCGTGAAGGTCTCGCCATATATGGAGTTGAAGCGCTGGGCAACATCCCGCGCCAGCTCCACATGCTGCTTCTGGTCTTCACCAACCGGCACAAGGTCAGCCCCGTAAAGCAGGATATCGGCAGCCATGAGCGCCGGGTAGTCAAAAAGACCAACGCTGACCAGGTCTCTCTGCCTCTGCGATTTCTGCTTGAACTGCGTCATGCGCCTCATCCACCCCATGGGCAGGAAGCAGTTGAGAATCCAGGCTAGCTCGGCATGGGCACTGATATGAGACTGCACAAAAACGGCGGACTGCTCGGGGTCTATGCCGGCGGCAAAGAGAATGGCGGTCACCTCCCGTGTCTTCGCCTTCAGGACAGCGGGCTCCTGGGGGACGGTGATGGCATGCAGGTCAACAATGCAAAAAATGCTGTCCAGCTCTCCCTGAGAGCGAACCCAGTGCTGGATGGCGCCCAGATAGTTCCCAATATGGATGTTGCCCGTCGGCTGAATGCCGGAGAACGCTCGTTTCTTCATTACCTTCCCTCAAGCTCACAGTGTAGCCCCCTATTTTACAATAAAACCGGCGCCACTGTCTCCAGGGAAGGGAGCCGGGTGGTGGGGCTAAATAGAAGGCACATCTAGAACCACATGGTGCCGTCGGCATCAAGAACCATGTCATTCAGTGTCGCCGCACCGACAACCTTAGCCTCTTCTATGAAGTCCCCCCGGTCCATGCTGAGCAGCTGGGTGCTCTGCTCACAGACCAGCAGCTTGACCCCAGCCTGCACCGCCTGGTCCATTACCTCTTTCACCGTGGGGAAGCTGCCCTCCTTTATCTTCTCCGCCTCACCCCGCTTCACCACCGTTATCCCCATGCCCAGGAAATAGACGGTGGCATCAATATCCATCGCCCGGGCGGTCGCCGCCAGGACAAAGGGCGAGTAAAGGCGCTTTGGGTGGTCAACGCCGCTTGTCTGCACATAGAGGATATGCTTTCTGTCCGCCATGTTCCCTCCTATCTCTCCTTCAGTATGAGAAAGCGCAACCCCTCGTCTGTCTTCTCTATCTCCAGTATCCTCTGCCCGGTCCGCTTTGCCCAGGCTTTGAGGTCTTCCTCGGCAGCGGGGTCATCAGCCAGGACCTCCAGAACCTCGCCAACCGCCAGCCTGTCCATCTCCTGCCTGGTCTTTATCACCGGTGCCGGGCAGTAGAGACCGATGCAGTCCACACTACGGTGAGCCGACCTAGGGGCATCGGAATCTGTCATCGCCCCCACCCCCCACCGCCGGCTGACTGCTTCTCTGCTATCAACACGTTTCCCCCTTAATCTCCGCCCCACAGTGAGGGCAGACCCTGTTCTCCCGGGGCACCACCTGCCGGCACCGGGGGCAGTAGAATACGGTTACCTCACAAGCCTGGCAGTAGGGGAAGGCTGCCTCGGCTATCTCCTCGTCGCAGTAGGGGCAAAAACGGCGCTCCCTCTCTGCCTTTCGCTCTGTTTCCATCACGCCTTACCTCCCTCGCCTTCTTTTTGCCTGCTCAGGTAGTCCTGGATAGCCTTATTCAGAGCCTGGGCACCCAGGTTGGAGCAGTGGAACTTGTTCTTGGGCAGCCCCTCAAGCTCATCAGCCACCGAGCGCGGGGTAATCTTCATCGCCTCCTCCAGCGTCCTGCCCTTCGCCATCTCGCTGACCATGCTGGAGACGGCAATGGCTGCCCCGCAACCGAAGGTCTTGAACTTGACATCCTCAAGGCGGTTGTCCCTGACCTTTATGTAGAAGGTCATCATATCACCGCACACCGGGTTACCCTCCTCCCCGACCCCATCCGGGTTCTCAATCTCGCCGACATTGCGGGGATTCATGAAGTGCTCCATCACCTTCTCATTATATACCGGCATACTATCCGCCTCCTTTATTCGCTTTGATGAACTTGGCGTAGAGGGGTGACATCTGCCGCAGCCGGTCCACAATGGGCGGCAGCACCTCAAGAACATAGTCCACGTCCTCCGGGGTATTGTCTATGCCAAAGCCAAAGAGCAGAGAGCCCTGAGCCAGCTCGTGGGATATCCCCATGGCGATAAGCACGTGGGATGCCTTCAGCGCCTTTGAGGTGCAGGCGGAGCCGCTGGTGACGGCTACCCCCTGGCTATTGAGCAGCATAAGCATCGCCTCACCCTCAATAAACTCAACGCAGAAGCTGGCATTTCCGGGGAGACGGTGCCCGGGGTGACCGGTGACGACGACATGATCAATCCTCGCCGGCAGTTCCCCAAGCAGGCGGTCACGGAGATGGGTGAGGTGCTCAATGCGGGCGGTCATACCGGCTGCCGCCAGCTCCGCCGCCCTGCCCAGCCCGACAATTGCCGGAACATCCTCGGTGCCGGCACGTCGCCCCCCCTCCTGAACCCCGCCATCAAGGAGGGGCATAAGGCGCACCCCCCGCCGTACCCAGAGGGCGCCGACCCCCTTGGGACCGTAAAACTGGTTCCCCGCCAGGCTGAGGGCATCCACCCCGAGCTCCCCGGCGTTGACCGGTATGGTGCCCGCAGCAGCCACGGCATCGGTGTGGAAAAGCACCCCCTTTTCCCTGGTGACCCGGGCAATCTCCTCTATCGGTTCCATCGTCCCCACCTCACCATTCGCCTGCATGATGGATACCAGCACGGTGTCCTCCCGGATGCTGCGCCGGACGTCTTCAGGGTCAACCACGCCGTGGTTATCCACCGGAACCAGACTCAGCTCAAAGCCCAGCTTCTCCATGGTTCTCGCCGAGTGCAGCACCGAGAAGTGCTCAATGGCGGAGACGACGATGTGCCTGCCCTTGCCCTGCTGCGCCAGCGCCAGACCCTTGACCGCCAGGTTGTTGCTTTCCGTGCCGCTGCCGGTGAAGATTATCTCCTCGGCATCAGCCCCGATAAGCCCCGCCACCTGGATACGGGCAGCCTCCACAGCCTCCCGTGCCACATCCCCCCAGCGGTGAAGGCAGGACGGGTTGCCAAAGGCTTCCTCTAAATAGGGCATCATCGCCCGGCGAACCTCGGGGAGAAGGGGGGTAGTGGCGGTATTGTCCAGGTATACCTCTCTCATAGCTCCACCTCCCAGCTATACTTCTAATCTAGCACACTGTTGCCGGAGTAGCAACAGCATGCCAAACCGGGTGAGGCATAGCCAAGACCACTTTGTGTCAATGCGGCACAATTGCCAGCAAGAACCGACTTGGGTTATACTGATTTGGTGGCGCTATGCCATTTGGCGTTGTGGCGATAACCAGGTAATTAATAGTGCTAGGAGGAATCATAAATAATGACCAAGCTTCTCATTGTCTATCACTCCCGAACCGGGAACACGGAGGCGATGGCTAAGGCAGTCAGCGAAGGGGCTCTTTCCTGCGGGGCTACCGTAAGCCTGAAAACAGCCGTTGAGGCAACCACTGACGACCTTATTAACTGCGATGCCGTAGTTTTCGGGACGGCGACCAACTTCAGCTACCTGACCGGTGTCATGAAGGAGTTCTTCGACCAGGTTTGGCTTAACATCAGTGGCGTGGAGGGCAGCAAGCCTTATGCCGTCTTTACCAGCGCCGGGGGCGGATATAGGACTACGTTAGACGTAGTTGATGATATGTGCAGCCGTTTCACCAAAATGCAGAAATTTCATCTTATCAAAGCCAGCGAAGGCGTGGTAGCAACCCGGCAGCCATCCCCCGAGGTGCTGGAAGAGTGCCGGGAGCTGGGCAAGAAAATGGCTCAGCTGTAATCTGGCGCTGCCAGCCGCCGCCTTCCCTCCCCGGGTTATAAACGTGGGCTATTGCCCTTTCCATAGCGCTTCCCGTACGGCATCCCTCTAGCCCGTTCTACCGCCCCTGTTTTGAGTGTGGAATAGCCAGACGGAAATGCCGGGGCGGTAATCCCGTAATAGCCTTGACCGGAGATTGACCCGGGTACCTCAACAGGCTCAAGCATTGCCCCGGGTGTGTTCAGGTGCTATAATTTTCCCGGTACTGGGGAATAGTCTAGTGGTAGGACGCCTGGCTCTGGACCAGGTAGGGTAGGTTCGAATCCTACTTCCCCAGCCACCAAAAAACCGCCGGACCCCTGTCCGGCTTCTTCACCTGCCGGACTACTTTTCCAGAAGACCCTGGCTGACCGCATAGGCGACAGCCTGACCCCGGTGCTCCAGGTGGAGCTTGTCCAGCACCCGCCTCAGGTGAGACCTGACCGTGTCTTCCGCAATTGCCAGCCGCCGGGAGACCCCACGGCTGGTCAGACCCTCTCCAACCAGCCTCAGCACCTCCATCTCCCGGTGGCTCAAGGGAGCAATGCGGGGCTGCCTCCGGCATAACTCAGCAAAGAGCCTGCCCGCCATATATGGGGAGAAAACAGCTTCACCCGCCGCCACCTGCCGCACCGCAGCCACAATCTCACCAACGGGGGCACTCTGCCAGAGGCAGCCCCGAGCCCCAAACCTTACCGCCTGGAGGAGGTCCTCTTCTCTATCCGAGGCAGCAAGGATGAGCACCCTGGTCCTGGGCAGCCGGCAAGCCAGCGCTGAGGTCGCTGCCGGACCGCCACAGCCGGGCACGAAGATATCCATGATGACGATATCAGGTTCAAGCTCAACGGCTTTATCAACAGTCTCCCTGCCGTCGAATGCCTGATCAACCACGTCAATATTCAGGTCAAACGTTAAGCCCATGATAAGCCCTATGCGCGTCGCATCATGATTGCCAGCTACCAGAACCCTTATGGTTTTCGTCACCGTGGTTATCCTCACCAAATACTCCGCTTCACTGCCCGCAAAGAGCCGGTAAAGACCGCTCCGGGGTGTAGCGATGGCAAAAAAACGGCGGTATCACCACAGACGGACAAGGTCAAGAGGAGAGGAACAGCCGGATAGCCGCTATGATAAGAACCAGAAAAAGGGCATCCCGGGGGGACAGGGCTTACTCGCCCCCACTGTTTTCTCGTTATCCGGAACTTCAGGTATCTCAATTCTCACTCCGGGCAACGTCACCCCCACCAACACATCCCCCACTTCTCCTGCCGATAGATTGCTGCCAAGCCATCCCGCCATATAGCGAGGAACCAGATGAGTCTTCACCTGACCAGCTAGAAAAAGTATGAGCCAGCGGGGACGAGAAGGCAATAGGGTAAATTACCGATATTTTGCTTCAAAATGTATGAGTTGGAGGTAAGGCATTATTATGCGGGGGCTTACCTTAACCATGCCCGGCTACCGGTCG
>CAZFCV010000006.1:0-18246 GCA_964517985.1 uncultured Dehalococcoidales bacterium
CATCACCGCCTTCAAGCGCTCCTCAAACTCGCCGCGGAACTTGCTCCCGGCGATAAGCGCCCCCATATCCAGCGCTACCACCCGCCGCCCCTTAAGGGAATCGGGAACATCATCGGCGGCAATCTTCTGCGCCAGCCCCTCGGCAATAGCCGTCTTGCCAACACCGGCTTCACCGACAACCACCGGGTTGTTCTTGGTGCGCCGGGTGAGCACCTGCATCACCCGCTTTATCTCTTCCTCACGGCCAATAACCGGGTCAAGCCTGCCCAGACGGGCAAGCTCGGTCAGGTCGCGACCGTACTTCTCCAGGGAGCGATATTTGCTCTCCGCCCTGGTATCGGTAACCCGGTGCCCGCCCCGAATATCCTGCAGGGCACGGTACACCTTCTCCTGGTCAACCCCGAACCTGTGCAGAATACGAGCCGCTTCCCCCTTCTCCTCAACCGCCATGGCAATCAAGAGGTGCTCCGTGCCGATAAACTCGTCCTTGAGCCGGTTCGCCTCGTCATCAGCCTTCTTAAGCAGCTGGGCAACACGCGGCGTGGCATAAATCTGCCCTGACTCATAGCTAACCCTGGGCGACTTCTCCAGGATGGCTTCCACCTCCCGCCGCACCGCTTCAACATCCACCCCGAGCTTACCGAGCACCTCACCAACCAGCCCGCGCTCCTGCTGGAGCAGGGCAAGCAGGACATGCTCCACATCCCACTGGCTATGATGATACTGCTGAACCAATTGCTGGGAAAGCGCCAGTGCTTCCTGTGCCTGTTCCGTAAACCTCTCCTGCCTCATAACCCCCCCCGATCACTTGGTCCCGAAGTTAGCCTTCAGGAAATCCACCACCTGCCGCTGAACGTAAGACTGTCCCCAGTCATAGTGATGCCCGCGGACATTGACACACTGGCTGAAGGAAACCGGTCTGCCCCGCAGATGATGCCCTAGCCACTGAAAGGGGGCGGCAAGGCAAGCCGTAGTGCAAGCCTTGATATCCAGAGAAGCCGCCGCATCGGGCACCATCCCGTTGCTGTCTATTGCCAGCGTTCTCTCCGTAACCACCCGCCGCGGCACGTGGGGAAAGAACATCCCCAGCTCCACGCTGTAGACCCGCTGCCGGTCGGTAATATTCTGCATGACCGCATTGGAGAAGGCCGCCCCCTGACTTGCCCCGATCAATATTACATTCAGGTGGTCAAGGTGGCGGGTTATGAGCTCCACCTCGGCAGCCATTACCCGCGCCTTGTTGGTGAAGAAGCGAATCTGCTCCCTCATATCCCGTAGCCACTCCCGCCAATCGTTACCGCTGCGGAGGTATTGAACCAGAAAGAAGGTGTAGCCCAGTTGCTCCAAGGTAGAGCTAATTCCGGCGACAATACTCCTCTCCCAGTGCAGGCACTGCTCCAGCGTCTTGCTCCCCCAACCCCCCGGATTACGAATGAGCAGGAAGTCCTTGTCCTGCACCCGGACACAGACATCCATAATGCGGTTAGTAAAGCTGTGTACCCTCGGCGCCCGCTCCCCAAAGAACTGGCGGGCAAGGTGGTGGGCGTCCTCTCGTAAGGCTTGGTAGTCAACCGGCATTCTCTAACCCCCCAGCCATTGTAACAGGAAATATAAGCCCCAGTAGCCGGCAAAGGCGACATATAACCCTTTCAACGTCTTGCCAGCCCAGCTAAACAAAAAGAACCTCCTCAAGCCTATGTGCAGTGCCCCGGCGCCCAGACCGACAAAGTAGAAGGGGCTGAGCAGTATTGCCGAAGCAACAAATATAGGCCAGAAGGTCCCCCAGCGCTGTATCGGTGCCACCATTCGCTCAAAGAAGGCTCGCTGTTTGGACTGAAACCCGTGGCGCAGCAGCGGGACGTCCTCATTTTCCGGGTCCGGCGGCGTGCTGTTTGCCCGCTGCTTCGCCCGGAGCTGGGACCATATCGTCCGCCCGCCAGCCCCGGTCAGGTAGACGGTCATCCCCCCTATAGCCTCACCCAACCCCGCAACCAAGCCGACATATACCGGATTCAGTTTATGTCCCAGTGTAAAGACAAGCGGCAGCGCCGGAGCCGGAATAACGGTCATCCCCGCCATGACGCTCACCACAAAAAGGCCAGCATAACCATAGCCAGCAGCACCCTGTAGCTCGTCCCAGAAAAAAACAAGCCCGACAACTACCAGTATGGTAACCAGAATGCCGGAGCCAAACACAGAGTAGCGGCGCCACCGCTGCTTCCTTGTGTCCCTCTGGTCTATCGTCAACAGATACTCCCCGTAATAACTATTTTAGCCGCCTTTCGCTACGGATTGCCGACCCCGGCTTCCTCTTCGGCAATGAGTCTATCCCGGTAGTCGGTTACCCGGTGGTCTAACGGGCCCTCACACCCCAGCACCCGGCCCAACCCTTTGCCTTTCCTCTGCAGGAGCCGGGCTGTTTCCTTGGACAGCTCCTCAACATACTGCTTATAGCCGGTACATTTTGCCGTCCCGTCACCGTAGACCATTATGGTCACATCACCATCAACGGCATCGCAGTAAATGGTGGTGGCAGTTACTTGCCAGTCAACCATCACGGCACCTCCAACAGTAGCCACTATCCGGCAACAAGTATAACAATTAAGGCTCTACCTGCCCCCGTCTCTCCAGAGCCGCCTCAGCTTCCTCTACCCGCTGCTGCAGCTCAAGGATGCGCTGATTCATGCGCAGAATGACCTCCACCCCGGCTAGATTAACCCCGAGGTCATCCATCAATGTCCTCACCCGGCGCAGCAGCGCTATGTCCCGGTCGGAATACAGGCGAATGTTGCCCCGGGAACGGCCCGGCTCTATTATGCCAATTCTCTCGCAATAACGCAAGGTATGGATTGGGGCACCAACCATCCGGGCAGCAATACTTATCACATAGCGGGGCTCGGTATGCTCTGGAGCTATCATAATAACCTCACGTCTCAACCCGGTCGCAGCTGGCTAAGCTGCTCAAAGAGTTCCCTTTCCTTTGCCGATAGATTGGTCGGCAGAACCACATTAACCCGGGCAAACAGAACGCCATGAGAGGAACTGCCGGGATGGGGCATACCCTGCCCCGCCAGCCGGAAGGCACGCCCGTTCCTGGTCTCCGGCGGAATCTTCAGCGCCAGCCTGGCGCCCTTCAGGGTGGGCACCTGAACCTCCCCACCCAGTACCGCCACCGTTAACGGAACGTCAACATCAACATACAAATCATCACCACGGCGCTCAAATAGCTTGTGCCGCCGGACGGAAATCAGCAGGTAGAGGTCGCCATTGGTGCCTCCGGAATAGCCCAGCTCTCCCTTACCGGCGATGCGCACCCGGGAGCCATCCCCGACCCCGGCAGGAATCTTGACCTCAAGGCGCTTTGCGGAGGCGGCTACTCCGGAACCACGACAGGTGGCACAGGGCACGTTCTGTATCTGCCCCGCCCCTTTACAGACAGAGCAGGGCGCCTCGCTGCGCAGGGCAATAGTCCGCTTGGCACCGTGGTAGGCTTCCTCAAGGGTTATCTCCACCCGGTGCTCCATATCCCGGCCCCGCCTGGGTCTAGCCCGCCGCCTCCCGGCACCAAAGCCGAACAGGTCGCCAAAGAGACTGCTCAGGTCATCGCCATCAAAATAGGAGGCAGTCCTGCCAGCACCAAAGTCCCCGGATGGCGCCTCACCCCAGCCAGCCCGGGCAAACTGGTCGGCATACTGCCACTGCTCACCATACTGGTCGTACTTCTGGCGCTTCTCCGGGTCAGAGAGAACTTCATAAGCCTCGTTTATCTGCTTGAACTTCTCCTCCGCTGTCTTATTGCCCGGGTTAACATCAGGGTGGTACTGGCGAGCCAGCTTGCGGTAAGACTGCTTTATCTCCCGCTCACCGGCACCCCGGCTGACGCCCAGAATATTGTAATAGTCCCTGCCTGCCATGCCTCTAACCCTGTCCGTTTTCACTATCACAGACAGGTCTATTATAAATCATCCTATAATTTTTGTCAATTTTTCTCAGGAAAGCTAATAAATAATTGTTAGCTATGACCGGCAGGCTAGCTTCTCCCCATAACAGGGCGAAGGATATCCCGAAACTGGTTTAGTATCCTCGCCGTGGCTCCCCAGATTACATCCCCCCGGTAGCGATAGAAATAGGCAGGGACGCGCTCGCCGGCGATGAACTCCACCTCTTCCCGCCAGCAGTTTCTGTCCAGAAGGGCGGAAAGCGGGATATCAATTATCTCGGCAATCTCGCTTGCGCTTACCCGGAACTCATAGGGCCAGGGAATAACACCAACAAAGGGAGAGATAACGTAGTTTGAAGTCTGGGTGACGGCATCATCCAGCTCTCCCAGTACCTCAACCGCCTCCGGCACCACCCCTATCTCCTCGGCAGACTCCCGCAGGGCGGTATCAAGCAGGGTCCCGTCCCCCTCCTGGTAAGCACCACCGGGAAATGATATCTGCCCCTTGTGCTCCCTCACCTGCTGCGTCCGCCGGGTAACCAGCAGGTAATACTCACCCTGCTTATGATAGATAAGCAGCAGGACAGCGGATAGCGCACGGCTGGGAGCAACAATGTGCCGCTTCCGTCTACGGGAGAGGGCTTGCCTCAGTCCCTGTTCCATAGCCATCATGATATCATCCCCCTGCCGGCGGGACAAATCACCCCCGCCCGCCGCCAACCAGGGCGGGGCATCCCGGAAAACCGGCTCTTGGCACGGCAAAACAAAGAAAAACTTGACAATTAGGGGCTATCCCTCTATAATTTTTATAGAGCATATTCTTCCCCCCAGGATAGAGTCAGCAAAGAGCTTTGTAATAGGGTTTACTTAAGCGATTTGATTAAGGTTCCTTCCCTCCATGACCATGACAAAGTATATATTTGTTACTGGTGGCGTTGTAAGTTCCGTTGGTAAGGGCATCACCGTCGCCTCTATTGGCACCATCCTGAAGAGTCGCCAGATAAGCGTGTCCGTGCAGAAGCTTGACCCCTACCTCAACGTTGACCCGGGGACAATGTCACCCTACCAGCACGGCGAGGTATTCGTTACTCAAGATGGTGCTGAAACCGACCTTGACCTGGGCAACTACGAGCGCTTCATTGATATCAACCTTACCGCCGACTCCAATGTGACCTCAGGTCAAATCTATAGTGCCGTTATTGCCCGGGAGAGGCGGGGTGAGTTTCTTGGCGGCACCATCCAGGTGGTGCCCCACGTCACCACCGAGATAAAGGAGAGGTTCCGGCGGCTTGCCGAGAAATCACAGGCAGATGTGGTTATTGTTGAGATTGGGGGCACGGTGGGCGATATAGAAGGGCAGCCATTCCTGGAGGCGGCGAGGCAGATGCGAAATGATGCCGGGCGGGACAACGTGCTCTATGTCCACGTCACTCTTCTCCCCTACCTCACCTCTACCCAGGAGCTGAAGACCAAGCCCACGCAGCACAGCGTCAACGAACTGCGGCGCATCGGCATACAGCCCGATATTATCATCTGCCGCAGCGACCACCCTATGCCGGAGGCAACGGCAGGCAAAATATCCCTCTTCTGTGACGTAGACCGGCCGGCGGTTCTCCCCCTGCCTACCGTCCCTACCATATATGAGGTACCGCTCGTTCTTGAGGAAGAGGGGCTGGGCAGGCTGATTGTGGAAAAGCTCAGCATCAAGGCACGCCAGCCAGAATTAAGTGAATGGCAGGAGCTGGTGAGACGCCTCAAGGAAACCCGCGAGCCGGTTGAGATTGCCCTGGTTGGTAAATACGTGGAGCTTAAAGACTCCTACTTCTCGGTGCGGGAGGCGCTGCAACACGCCGCCCTGTACCACAACCTGGAGCTCAAACTGAACTGGGTGTCGTCAGAGGCTCTGGAGCATGATGGCACTGAAGCCCTGCTGCGCTCTGCCCAGGGTATCATTATCCCTGGCGGCTTCGGCGTCAGGGGAATAGAGGGCATGATAAGAGCCGCAACCTACGCCCGGGAGAACAGGATTCCCTATCTTGGTCTGTGCCTCGGGATGCAGGTCATGGTGGTGGAGTTTGCCCGCCTCGCCCTGGGCTCAAGTGAGCCGAATTCCACCGAGTTTGATGCCGCCACCCCCTACCCGGTGATTGACCTTCTTCCGGAACAAAAGGCGGTAGAAGATAAGGGGGGCACAATGCGGCTGGGCAACTACCGCTGTAATCTGGTGGATAATACCCGTGCCGCTAACGCCTACGCCGAGGGTGCGGTCTACGAGCGCCACCGGCACCGCTTTGAATTTAACAATCAGTTCCGCCAGACGCTTGAGGAGGCAGGGCTGGTCTGCGGCGGCCTGTCCCCTGATGGCAAACTGGTCGAAGTCTGCGAGTTAGCCGACCACCCGTGGATGGTAAGCTGCCAGTTCCACCCCGAATTTGGCTCCCGCCCGGGCAAGCCCCACCCCCTGTTCCGCGACTTCATCGGTGCCGCCAAGGAGAAAATGAGGGAGGGAGCGCAACCACCGCTTCCCCTTTCATCATAGTAATGATAAAATGTCGCCACCAAGGAGTTTAGGGTGCGTATCTTTCTAGACACCGCCAATGTTAAGGAGCTAAGAGACGGTGCCAGGTTGGGCATCGTCAGCGGCGTGACCACCAACCCCAGTCTGGTATCCAAAGAGGGAATGGCAGACTACCAGGCACTGGTCACGGAAATCTGCTCCATCATCCCGGGGCCGGTCTCCGCCGAGGTGGTGGTGACCGGGGCGGCGGCAATGATTGAGCAGGCACGCCAGATTGCCGGCTGGGCGCCCAACGTGGTAATCAAGATACCGGCGACCGCCGAGGGGCTGGAGGCAACATCAACCCTCAGCAAGGAGGGGATAAAGGTGAACTTTACCCTCTGCTTCTCGGTAAACCAGGCTCTCCTCGCCGCACTGGCTGGTGCCACCTATGTCAGTCCATTCGTGGGCAGGCTGGATGACGTCGGGCACGACGGTATGGAGCTGGTGGGGGATATTGTTGACATCTATAACTACTATGAGCTACCAACCCAGGTGATTGCCGCCAGCATCCGCCACCCGCAGCACTGCGTTGCTGCCGCCCGGGCAGGGGCTCATATTGCCACCGTCCCCTACGGCGTGCTGATGCAGATGATACGCCACCCGCTTACCGATGTCGGCATCGCCCGCTTTCTGGCTGACTGGCAAAAGGTCTCGCCGCCATAGCGCCGGCAAGGGTCCGGGGCAGGCTTAAACAACGGCAAGGAATGAGATTATGAATATCAGCGAACTGGAACACAAAAACAGGGATGAACTCATCGAGCTAGCCAAGGAGATGGGTATCTCCAACTCCGCCAGCCTTAAGAAGCAGGACATCATCATGCGCCTGCTCCAGGCAAGCGCCGTGCAACAGGGCTACGTCTTCTGCGGCGGCGTCCTGGATATAATGAATGACGGCTACGGTTTCCTGAGGCAGGGGACGTTGCTGCCCGGTCCCAACGATGCCTACATATCCCAGTCACAGATACGCCGCTTTGGCCTGCGCCCCGGCGACCTGGTCGTCGGGCAGGGCAGGCCACCCAAGAACGGGGAGAAGTACTATAGCCTGCTGCGCGTAGAGCTAATCAACGACCTTAACCCCGAGCTTGCCCGCAGCCGGCCTCGTTTCTCCGCACTTACCCCCACCTTCCCCACCAAGCTAATCAACCTGGAGAACTCACCCGGCGACCTTTCCACCCGCCTGATTAATCTGGTTACCCCCATCGGGCGGGGGCAGCGGGGACTGATTGTGTCCCCGCCCAAAGCGGGAAAGACGGTGCTGCTCAAGTCCATCGCCAACGCTACCGCCAACTATAATGACATCCACCTCATGGTGTGCCTCATCGGGGAGCGACCGGAGGAGGTTACCGACATGATACGCTCCGTCAAGGGGGAGGTGGTAAGCGCCACCTTTGACGAGCCGGAGGAGAACCAGACGCGGGTCGCCGAGCTGGCGCTGGAGAGAGCCAAACGAATGGTGGAAAGCGGCAAGGACGTGCTCATCCTCCTGGATGGCATAACCCGCCTCACCCGTGCCTATAACCTGGCAGTACCGTCCAGCGGGCGCACCCTCTCCGGCGGTATTGACCCCGCCGCCCTGCACCCCGCCAAGCGCTTCTTCGGTGCCGCCCGTAACACCGATGAGGACGGCAGCCTGACCATCATCGCCACCTGCCTCATTGATACCGGCAGCCGCATGGACGACCTCATCTACGAGGAGTTCAAGGGCACCGGCAACATGGAGCTCCACCTTGACCGAAGGCTATCGGAGCGCCGCATCTTCCCGGCAATAGATATTCAGCGCAGCAGCACCCGGCGGGAGGAGTTACTGCTGGATGAGAACGCCGTAAAGCAGGTGTGGCTGCTACGGCGCATGGTGGGCATGATTGCCTCCGACTCAACAAGCTTCACCGAAGCCGTAGAGCGAGTCCTTGACCGCATGGCGAAGACAAGGACCAATGCCGAGTTCCTGGCTTCCCTGACCAAGGAGGCGTAGAAAATTATCAACCCCTAACCAAACAGGGCTTTCCCCGTTATATCATATAAAGGAAGGCAAAGCCCCCGGGCAGGGGTTGACAAATGGCAATTCTGTGGTATATTTGATAGGCAGCTATTGACAGGCTGTGGTATTATATTAGTAATAAGATGGAAAGGGGGTGATGCCATGCTCAGAGTCCCGAAAGGGGAGAGAGTTATCAAACTCAACCGCAAACTACGCTGATACGGTCTCCATACCGAAGGGGTATGCGTGATGCGTGCTCTTTTTATGGAGATGTCAGTATACTAAACTAAGGAGGAAATTAAAGGTCGATGAAAAAGAAACTATACAAGATACTGGGCGTGGCGCTGACGGCGACCCTGCTTGCCAGTCTCATGGTGGGTACCGCGGTGACCCCGGCTTCAGCCGACGAGCTGGAGTGGAGCACAGTGCGCTTCCCCAAAGCCGGGCTGGATGAAGACGGCTTCCGCGACCCCCTCATTGACGGTCTCGGGCCCCTAGCCCAGGCGATTGACGGCACGCTCTACATGGGCGCTGAGTACGACGGCGGCCCCTTACTCATTAAGTCCGAGGACGCCGGGCGCGCCTGGGAAGAGGTGAACGGCTACGGGCCAGGCGGAGTCGGCGGCGACCAGATTTACGCCATTGAGTGCTCCAGCGAGGACGCCGATGTCGTCTACGTCGCTGACGCTAGTGACGAGGTCTTTAAGACAAGCAACGGCGGCCGCGACTTCGTCGCCCTGGCGGACATGGGGCTTGCCGGTGGTGAGCGCATCACTGACCTGTCCCTCGCCTTCATGGGCAGCGACCCCATCCTCTTCGCCAGCACTGCCATTGACGGCCCCGGCGGCGGCGATGTCTACGTCCTCCCCGAGGCAACCTACCCCCCCTCCTGGGGAGCCATGGACATTGACTCCGACCGCGCTGCTTCCTGGGGCGCTGATGCTAATGTCTGGGCGGTAGAGGCATCACCCACCTTTGATAGCGACCAGATGATTGTCGCCATTGCCACAGACGTCAGCGCTACCGCAACCTTTGCCACCACCAACTACTCCGGGGCAGCGTGGGCAGCCACCCTTGACGATGCCGCAATCGAATACGGCAACACCACTGCCATTGACGCCGTCTACTCTGCCACCATCTTCCTGCCGGGCGAGTTTGACTCCGACGCGCCAGAGTACTTCGTCGGTCTCGCTTGCTTTGACCCCCTCGAGGGCGACGTCTACCGCATCGTCACCGACAGCGCCTTTGACCAGGATATCAGCGGCAACGGCACGGCGACCAACGTCACCGGGCTGGACGGCGTGGGTAACGCCGGCGCCGCCGTGATGCTTGCCGGCGGCAACAACCCGGACGACGACGATGACATCCCGGTTACCTGGTTCAGCGAGGACAACGGCGACGGCTGGGATGAGGCAAGGAAGGCACCCACCGGTGCTGACATGTACATCGGTCAGGCACTGGTCTCGGTAGCCGTCTTTGACGACTTCGCCGACAGCGGCGAAGCCCTGGCAGCAACCGTTGGCACCGACTGTGCCGTGTCCCACACCGCCAACTCGGGCACGACCTGGAACCAGATTTCCATGATCAACACCGACATGTCTGATCTGGAAGCCTTCCATACCTACACCGGCAGCGCCAAGTTTTTGATTACCGAGAACGGCGGTGACGACAGCCTGTGGCGGCATCTTGACGGCGACTGGGAGAGGGTGCTGCTAAAGGGCGACCTGGACTTCATTGATGTTGCCCCCGATGACACCGACGTCGTGTTTGTCGCCAATGACGGCGGCATGATATGGCGGTCAACCAACGGCGGCAACAGCTTCAAGCCACAACTCTCGGCACCCCCTGAAGACATCACCGCCATGATTGCCCTTGACTCAAGCACCCTGGTCCTTGGCGCCGATGGCGAAACCCAGAAGACGACCAACAACGGCACCACCTGGGAGACAAAGCCAGCCGGTGACGATGACATCATAGACTTTGCGCTGTCACCGGACTTTGACGCCGATGAGACCATCCTCGCCAGCGATGACGGCGGCGGCGTCTGGATTAGCGACAATGCCGGCAACGCCCCGTTTGATGAGCTCGCGGGACCTCCCAGCGACTTTGACGGCAACACCTATGTCGCCTTCCACCCCGACTACGCCAACAATGGCGTCCTCTTCGGGGCTGGCGTTGACGACGGCGGTGACCTGCTCATTTCGCGCTGGGCCATGGGCGACTGGTGGGAAAATATCGGAACAGGCACCGGGATCCCAGCCACCGGTATTGCCGTCGGCGCTGACGGCACGCTCTACGTCTCCGCCGATGGTGCCGAGGGTGTCGGGCGCTGCCTCGACCCGCTGGCGAAACCAGCCCACGAGGTTGAGTGGCAGGATGCCGCCGGCGGCTCGCTGGGCTTTGACGGTGGCGAGTACATAGACACCGGTGCCCATAGCCAGAACGGTCTCATCGTAACCGCGGGCAGCAACATCCTGTGGGGCATTGGCGACTCCATGGCTGGTCCGCCGGGTTCACAAGGCCCGAAGGTCTGGACCTTTGAGGACACCCTGACCGGACAGACCGTCCCCTCCACACCGCTTGATGACGGCGAGACGGGCAGGGAGACCGAAGTCTCACTCGCCTGGGATGACATGGACGGCGCCCGTGGCTACGAGTACGAGGTCAACACCGACGCCGGCTTTGACGGTGTCGTCATTGCCGCCGGCTCCGTTGACGTAACCACGGTGAGGATCACTGTCCTGGATGCTGGCCAGACCTACTACTGGCGGGTGAGGGCGGATGATCCGCTCTGGAGCAACTGGTCCGACACCTGGTCATTCAACACTGCCTTTGGTGCCGGCGAGTGGAACCCGTTTGTGGGCGGCATTCCGGAGGCACCAGCCAATGGTGCCACCAACGTGCCGCTGCTACCCACCTTTGCCTGGAATCGGGCTTCCTGGGCTTCCGGTTACAGCTTTGAGCTTTCCGCCAACCCAGACTACTCCGACCCGATAGTCAGCAAGGTGGAGGCGTCTTCCCTTGACGGGACGGTCTACCTCTGCGAGGTGGAGCTTGAGTATGGTACGACCTACTACTGGAGGGTGAGAGCGGGCAGCCCAACTTCTCACAGCGAATGGGCTGAGGCGGTATTCACCACTATGGATGAACCGCCAGCACCACCTCCGCCACCAGACGAACCACCACCACCACCACCACCGACAACCCCAGCCTACATCTGGGTGATTATCGGCGTTGGTGCTCTGCTGGTGATAGCCGTGATCGTACTCATCATCACCACACGGCGCAGGGCATAAGCCCGTCTGACACCAGATACCAAGAGAGCCTCCCGGAGTCCGGGAGGCTCTCTTTTTTCTCTTCCACCCCCCGCCGGTACGAGCAAACAGTGATTGACTTTTGTCTTCCGGCGAAGTAGAATTCGCCGTATGGCGAAAATACTCGCCATTTCCCTCGGCCTGGTTTTGCTGCTCAGCTCAGCCGCCCCCGTAGCTGCCGACGAGGTGAAATGGTCGCCGGTTGGTATCCCCACCGAGGGGAGGGCAGGGGGCTGGGTACTGGCTAGCGGCTCGGATACCCGGCACCTGACAATGGCGGCTGACGGCGCCCTTTATGCCCACGGGAAGGGGCTTGCCAACACCCTGTATAAGTCCACCGACGGCGGCTACCAGTGGGCAGACATCGGCGGGGTTGCCGACGATATAGTGGCAATCGCCACCGCCCCCGATGACGCCGATACTATCTACTATGCCACCGCTGCCAGTGTCTTTAAGTCCAGCGATGGCGGCCGCCAGTTCACCCGGCTGGGCGGGGAGCCGGGGGGAGCCGGCAGCGGCAACATTGAAATCACCGCTATTGATGTTGCCACCCGGGAGGGTAGAAATGTCATCGCCGCTGCCACCAGAGACAGGGATGGCGGGCAGTTCGGGGGCGTCTATACCCTGAACGAGGGCGAGCCTTCCCCCGGCTGGAAGGACACCGCTATCGGCAGCTATGACGTATATGCCGTTGCCTTCTCCCCAGACTTTGCCACCGACCGGCAGCTGGTGGCGGTGGCTAGCGATGAGAGTGATACCTTCGTTACCACCAGGATTGATGCCGCCTGGGGGCAGACAGTGGGTGACGCCAGGCTGGAAAGCTCGGGGGCTTCCGTGGTAGCGACATCCGCCGCCATCGGCTTCCCCGGCGACTATGATTCTGACGTTGGCGGCGATAACTACGTGCAGTTCATCGCCGTCGCTACCGGGGACGGAAACGGCGACGCCTACCGGGTGACCGGCGCCGCGGCACCAGCCCCCTCGGTAGCCAGCGACCTTAATACTGGCGCCGGCTACGGACTGGAGGGTGTTGACGTTACCGGGCTAGCCGTGAGCGGCAGGGCAACCAGCGCCTGCCTGCTTGCCGGCGCCACCGACAGCGCCGAAGTCTACCTCAGCGACGATGGCGGCGAGAGCTGGACAAGGAGCGCCAAGCCACCAACCGGCGAGTCCCGGACATACCTGGCTATAGCCCCCGACTTTGCCCGGAGCGGCACGGCGTACGCCGCAACCAGCGGCACCGGCAGCGCCATCTCCATAACCAGGGACGGCGGCACTACCTGGAACCAGATTGGTCTGATTGATACCGGGCTTAGCGCCATTGTTGACCTGGCACCGTCACCCGGCTATAGCCAGGACGATACCATTTTTATGCTGACCTGGGGCGGCACCCATAGCCTGTGGCGCAGCCGGAATGGCGGGGGGCGGTGGGAGAGGGTATATTCCGCCGCCCTGGACGCTGTTGACCAGCTCGACCGGGTAGCGCTTCCTCCCGACTATGGCGATAGCCGGACAGCCTTCGTCTCCGGGAGCAGCAACGGCAGCCCGGTAGTATGGCGGTCAAGGGATAACGGGCAGGAGTTCTCCCCCAGGAACACCCCCCTCCCCGTTGATGCCTGGGCAGTGGCTGATGACAGCACCCTGTTTATCGGCAGCTATGACGGCAGCAACGGGCGGGTCTACGGCACCAGAAACGGCGGCTCGAGCTATTCCGACGGGGCAGTCAGTGGGGAGCATCCCCTGAGCTCCATCGCCCTGTCACCCGATTACCCCCGTGACGGGACAGCCCTGGTCGGCAACAGTAACGGCGGGGTCTACCTCTCTGAGGACAATGGCAGCTCCTTTGCGCCGGTGCCGCCGGATGCCACCACCCCACCCCTCACCGGCAGCATTACCGTTGCCTTTGACCCCGATTTCGGGGGCAACGAGACCGTATATGCCGCCAGCGATACCCCGGATGAGGACATATACCGTTTCATCATCGGCAGGAGCGATAGCTGGGAGGGCATAGACCGCACCCTGCCCGACGGCGGCATGGTCAGCCGGCTGGGGGTAGCCGCTTCGGGCGCGCTCTACGCCAGCAACTTCAAGGTTGACGGCGGGATGGAGCGCTGCCTGGAGCCGACCGGCTCGTCCGGTCCGACATTTGAAACGGTGACCCAAGGGCTTGATGACATGGCTACCCTGACCGGGCTCTGGCTCTGCGGCAACCGGCTGTGGACGATTGATACCACCAATAACCGGCTGCTCAGCTATACGGACACACTGGCGGAGCCGGTTGCCCTGGCTTCACCCGCCGACGGGGCACCGGGGGTGGGCGCAATTGCCAGCGACACTATCAGTGATGCCCGCCTTGACTGGGAGACCCTTGCCGGGGCGACCCACTACCAGTGGCAGCTTGACTATGAGACAGACTTCTCCGGCGTCCCCGATGGATTTGAGGATGAGACCAAAGCCGGCTCTGTCCGCCTGCCGCCGCTGGAGCTGGCAACCACCTACCACTGGAGGGTGAGGGCTACCGAGCCGGTATTAAGCCCGTGGTCAGCTACGTGGTCGTTCACCACCAGCCTGGGTACCGAGATTGTTGCCCCCAAACCCTACGCCCCGGAGGCTGGTGCCAGCGGTGTGCCGGTAAGACCGGTGTTCCAGTGGAGCGCCATAGCGGGCGCCGATAGCTACGAGCTGCTGGTGGCGGCTGACCCCTCTTTTGAGAGCCCGATAATCACGAAAACGGGAGAATACGCCCTCCCCACCACCACCTGGGAGTGTGATATTTGCCTGGACTACGGCACCACCTACCACTGGAAGGTGAGGACGGTCGGCTCCGAAAGCAGCAGTGCCTGGAGCGCTACCTGCTCCTTCACCACGGAGCCACCACCAGCCGAGGCAGCGCCATCACCATCGTCGCCACCGGCGCCACCGCCACCACCACCGCCAGCCCCCGATAGTGACTGGTCGGAGTGGCTGGTGTTCCTCGTTGGTGCCCTGCTCCTTATACTGGTGGCAATACTAATCACCCTGATTCTGCTCGTGGCAAGGACACGGCGCCCCTAGCCCCCGGAGTCAATCTGCTCCATTTTCTGGCCACAGCAGACCAGGGCACCCCCGCCAACCTTGGTTACCGTCACCTCGTTGCCGCAGATATTACAGCGGTATCTTTCTCCAACCTGTTTTACAGCCATGTTCAACCTCCCTTCATCAGCACGATTGCCATTATAAATGGCAAAGACTAGCGCAGCGCCATGCTGGCTAATCTATCTGCCTCCCGGTTCTGGTCACGGGGAACATGGGTGATGGTGAGCCCCTCCATCTGCCCCAATAGCCGCTTCGCCTCCTGAAAGAGCGGCTTGAGGGCAGCGTTCTTCACCCGGTATTGACCGCTAAGCTGCCTGACCACCAGCTGCGAGTCCAGCATTATGTCAACCTTTTTGGCGCCCAGGCTGACGGCTTCCTCCAGGGCGGCAATAACCGCCCGGTATTCCGCCTGATTATTGGTAGCGGTGCCAATACGCCGGGAGATGCGGGCAACGAGTCCGCCCTGCTCGTCCTTTATCACGGCGCCGATAGCCGCCGCCCCCGGGTTACCGCGCGAAGCGCCATCAGCACTTATTATCACTCGTTCTATCTTCATGCTCTGTCTAGGCAAAGAAGAGGACACGCCCGCAGTTACTGCACTGCACCAGACTTTCCCCCCTTACCTGCTGTAGCTGGGCAGTGGATAGCGATATGCCACAGCCACGGCATATCCCCTGCTCCACCCTCGCCACCGCCTGACTCCTCTGCCGTCTAATCTTCTGATAGACGCCCGCCGCCGCCGGGTCTATGCCGTCCAGAAGCTGCTGCCGTTTCTGCTTGAGCTCGGCTATTATTGCCCGGTAGTGGTCAGCCTCAGCCGATAGCCGCCGCTGCTCGTTCTGCCACTCCACCTCCAGCCTGCCCAGCTCGCTTCCCAGAGCCGCCACCCTTGCCTCCCCCGCCGAAACCTGCTCCATTATCTCCAGCACCCTGTCCTCAACCCGGCTGCGCCGGGCTTTTATCCCGTCAGTCTCCTGCTGGAGGCTGGTCAGCTCCTTGGGGTTCTTTATGCGGCCGCTGTAGAGGTTCTCCTCAACCGCCGCCAGCTTGGTGGTAATTTCATCTATCTCCCACTCTACGGAATGCTGCTGCCGCCTCTGCTGTTCCAGGCGCTGCTGCTCGCCAGTAAACTCATTGCGAGCCGCCAGTAGCCTCTGGCTCTCCCCAAGCTTGCTGGTTATCTGAGCCAGGGCTTGCTCGCTGGACTCGAGCTCAAGGTCAGCCTCCTGTAGCTGGTATAGCTGTCGGGCAACACTCATATCTGAAAGCTCCGGTAATGGGGTACCACACAATTGTATACCGCTAACCTCAAAATAGCAATATAGATACGGGAAGGGGCTTCATCCTCACCTATGGCCCGGGGAACGGGGCTTAAAATATGACAAAACCCGGTAGCCAGAATAGAACGTATGTGCTAATATAATAGGCAAAGATAGCGGGGGTATTATGAGGCTATTGAGGTTAGCCGTGGAGACCGAGAGATGGGACCTGGCAGCGCATGTCGTTGTCCTTGCCACTGCCCGGCTCCTGAGCAAGGGGGATAAGCCAGATGCCAGCCGAAGAAAAAGGAAGGGAAACGGCAAAAGGCAGCCAAAGCGCTAGCCAGAGGGCAGCGAAGAAAACCGGGGGTTCCCCAAGGAAAAGGCGCGGCTTCTACTCCAGGGTCCTTGACGAGGCGGGGCAGCTTGACTTTGACCTTGCCGCCGGTATCAACGGCGTTGATGATGAGATTACCCTCCTGCGGGTGACCATAAAGTCCATCCTGGAGAACGAGCCAGAGAACATCAAGCTCATCATGGAAGCCACCAATATCCTGGCACGCCTGCTCAAGACAAGGTACGACATCACCAAGGAGCAGAAGAAGGGCTTAAAGGAGGCAATCGGCAATGTCCTCAGAGATGTCGCCCTCCCCCTTGGCATCGGCATCGGCGCCACGCTCGGTAAATAGCCGTCCGGCGGAAGGTGCCGGAGCCTCCATAAGCCGGCTGCGCCCCTACCAGCAGGAGGTGGCGCGGGCGATACTGGGCAGTGTCTTCGGCAGGAAGGGGCTGACCTTCTCCGTGGAAATCGCCCGGCAGGGAGGCAAGGACGAGCTGTCCGCCCAGCTAGAGCTGCTGCTGCTGACCCTCTACATACTTGAGCCGCAGAACCTGGTGAAGTGCTCGCCCACCTTCAAGCCGCAGACGCTCATCTCCATGATGCGGCTCAAAGACAGGCTGGATGACGCCGGCTTTGGCGGCATATGGGCTGGCGAGCTGGGCTATACCATCCGGCTGGGGAATGCCCGGGCGGTATTCCTCTCCGCCGATGAGCAAGCCAACGTGGTCGGCAATACCGCCCACATCCTGCTGGAGATAGACGAAGCCCAGGACGTGAGCAAGGAGAAGTACAGCAAGGAGTTCAAGCCGATGGGGGCAACGACCAACGTCACCACCGTCCACTACGGCACCACCTGGGACAGCTCTACCCTGCTGGAGGAGGTGAAGCAGACCAACCTTGAGCTGGAGAGAAGGGACGGCATCCGGCGCCACTTCCGCTACGACTGGCAGGAGGTCGCCCGCTACAACCCCGATTACCGGGCTTATGTTGAGGCGGAGCGGGAGCGCCTCGGCGAGAACCACCCCCTCTTCCTCACCCAGTACTGCCTGCTGCCAATACACAGCGGCGGTGGTTTCTTAAGCCGGCAGCAGCAGGCTCAGCTTCAGGGAGAGCACCCCCGGAGGCAACAGCCGGAGAGCGGCCGGGTATATGTCGCCGGCATTGACCTTGCCGGTGAGGCGGAAGCCGAGGGAGCCGACCTGAGGGCAGCCAAGCCACGCCAGGACTCCACGGTGGTTACCATCGCCGAGCTGGACTTTTCCGTGTGTGACGGGCTGCAAAAGCAGCCCCGGGTAAAGGTCGTCGAGCACTACTGGTGGACGGGCAGAAAGCACACCGAGCTCTATGCCCAGCTGGTGGACATCCTCAGAGCGGTCTGGCACTGCCACAAGGTGGTGGTTGACGCCACCGGCGTCGGGCAGCCGGTGAGCTCCTTCCTGCGGGGGGCACTGGGGGCGAGGGTCTCCGGGTTTACCTTCACCGCACCGTCAAAGTCGGAGCTGGGTTTTAGCCTGCTCGCCGCCATAAACTCGGGCCGGCTGAAGATCTACGCCGGCGACGGCTCCGCGGAGTACCGGGAGTTCTGGCAGGAGATGAAAGAGGCGCAAAGCCACTACCGGCAAAACCAGACAATGAATTTCCATGTTGCGCCGAGCCAGGGGCATGACGACTTCCTGATGAGCCTGGCACTGGTGGTGGAGGCAGCCCGCCGCTATGCCCCGCGGGGGGCAAGGGGAAACCGGCAAGGCGTTTGAGGGGAGCTTGCCCCCAAAAAAATAAC
>CAZFCV010000007.1:0-17706 GCA_964517985.1 uncultured Dehalococcoidales bacterium
ATAACATCGCCGGGCTTAGCCAGAGACTCGGCAACAAGCTGGTGGCAGACACCATCGCCGATATCAAAGATAAGGCAGCCGGTCTCGCTGGCAAACTGGCGCAGCAGCTTGTGGTCATTGGATAGCCCGAGAGCCGGGCTGGGGGCGGCGTGGTCAAGGAAGAGGGCTGTTCCCGGCGGGCTGGACAGCTTCTCAAATCCCGCCGCCTGAAACTGCCCTATGGTCAGCGGCCCGGTGGTGTCCTGAACAAAAACAAGGTCTACCCCGGTGACAACGATATCCCCCGCCCTGACGTCACCCGCTGTCTTCTGGCTGAGTATCTTCTCGGCTAATGTCTTCCCCATGGCAAATCCCGTCACCGGCTTTGAGGCTTATTTCTTACCCGCTAATCGGGGCAGTGGAGGTAACTCCATCTCCTCAGTGCAGTTGCCAGTAGACACCAGAAATCATATCATAGCGGTTCTAACGTCAGCAAGCTAAGCCGGAATGTTCCGACGGGCTACTTGCTAAGTGGTAGCCGAATAATGCTACAATAAGGCGGCTAATTCTTGCCGCGATGGTGTGAGTTGACGGAGAACAGCCTGTCCCCAGCCCCCACCCGCTGTGGCAACACCGAGTTCCGCTGGCGGGAGCGCACCTATGTCATGGGAATCCTGAACCTGACCCCAGACTCCTTCTCCGGGGACGGGCTGGTTGATAATGCTGCGGCGGCACTCGCCCAAGCCCGGCAGATGGTAGCCGACGGCGCCGATATTATTGATGTTGGCGGCGAGTCCACCCGCCCCGGCGCCGAGCCGGTCTCAACAAAGGAGGAGATACGGCGGGTGGTGCCGGTCATAGAAAGGCTGGCGGGCGAGCTGCCGGTACCGCTCAGCATTGATACCTACCGGGCGGAGACCGCCTATCAGGCGGTAAGGGCGGGCGCCAGCCTGATTAACGACATCTGGGGGCTGAAGCAGGACCCCGAGCTAGCTGCCGCCGCCGCCGAGCTGGGGGTGCCCGTTATCCTGACCAGCAACCAGCGGGATATCAGCCCCGGCGACATAATGGCGGACGTCATCGCCACCCTGGAGGAGAGCATCCGCCGGGCACGGGACGCCGGTATCGCCGGGGAGAGCATCATCATTGACCCCGGTGTCGGCTTCGGCAAGAGCGTGCCGCAAAACCTGGAGATTATTCACCGCCTGGCAGAGCTGAGGGTTCTGGGGAAACCCGTCCTGCTGGGGACGTCACGCAAGTCCGTGATTGGCAAGGTGCTGGACCAACCTCCGGACCAGCGTCTGGAAGGAACCGCCGCCACTGTCGCCATTGGCATCGCCAACGGCGCCGACATGGTGCGCGTCCATGACGTCCCGCAGATGGTGCGGGTATGCCGCATGAGTGACGCTATCCTGGGGAAAAAGCCGGTCGTCGGGTGATATGGAAACGGTATACCTTGGCTTGGGCTCAAACATGGGAGACCGCCAGGAAAACCTGAAGCGGGCGCTGGGGTATCTTGCCCAGAGGCTGAAGATGGAGCAGGTCTCGCCGACCTATGACACCGAGCCGGTGGGTAACCCCGACCAGCCCCGCTTCCTCAACCTGGTGTGCCGGGCATCCACCGGGCTGGAGCCGATGGCGCTGCTTGACCTGGCAAAGGGCATTGAGAGCAAGATGGGAAGGTCGCCCCACACCCCAGACCGCCCCCGCCCCATAGATATAGACATTCTCTTCTACGGGGACAGGGTTATCAAGACTGCCAGGCTGGTTATCCCCCACCCCAGGCTCACGGAGAGAGCCTTCGTCCTTGTCCCTCTGGCGGAGATTGCCCCCCATTTTGTGCACCCGGTAAATGGCAAAACGGTGCGGGAGCTGCGGGAAAGCCTGAGCGGGGAGCAGGATGTATATAAACTGGAAAAACAGTTGAGGTGCAACGATGTACCAGATATCGGTAGAAGAACATTTTGATGCCGCCCATGCCCTGAGAGGCTATAAGGGCAAGTGCGAGGCAATGCACGGGCACCGCTTCGGGGTGGTAATAAGGGTAAAAGCGACCGCGCTGGATGATATCGGCATTGCCTATGACTTCGCCGAGCTAAAACGGCACCTGAGGGAAATTCTTGCCCGCTTTGACCATACCTGCCTCAATGACTTACCGCCATTTGACCATTTGAACCCGTCCTCGGAGAATATCGCCTCGGCGGTCTATGGCGAGCTCCAGGGCAGGCTGGCTGAGGCGCCGGTCGCCATCTCCAGTGTGGAGGTCTGGGAGTCCCCGCAGACCGGGGTAAGCTACACCCCCGACTAACCGCGCCTGCCCGGCAACAGCATGTCGGGGATGGCTTCCGCCTTGCCTTTTTACGCCGCTTTTATTACAATTCAGTTGATGGGGAAAAGGAGGGCTCTCTATGGTAACGCTGAGCAAAGAAGCCAAAAAGATAATCGGTGAGTACGGCCCGGCACTGATAGCCACGGCAAACAAGGAGGGGAAGCCGAACGTCTCCCCCAAGGGGTCGTTCCGTGTTCTGGATGACGAGCATGTCATCTTTGCCAATATTGCCTCGCCACGCACCATGGCTAATCTCAAGGAGAACCCGCAACTAACCGCAATAATGCTTGACCGCTCCAGCCGCAAGGGCTGCCGGGTGTGGGGAAAGGCGGAGATTCTGGACAGTGGCGACCTGTTTGACTCCCTTGCCGCCGAGTTTTCCACACAGGGAATGAAGATCAAGCATATTATTAAGGTCTCTGTGGATGAGGTAGCCACCTTCTAATCCCTCTTGCCGGCACAGATTAGCCAGTTCTCACCTGACCCGCCGGGGCTGATGGAGCCCGCCCGGGGTGAAGCGCCCGCTTTGCTGCTATCTGACAACCACAGGATTCAGGAAGGAGAGATGTCGCCGCATGACCCAGCCGAGTGCGGAGCAGATAATCAGGAGTAACTGCCGGGGCTGCCACGGCGGCTGCGGGGTGCTTGTCCACGTCAGAGATGGGCGCGTCACCAGGATTGAGGGCGACCCCGAGTCCCCCACCAACCGGGGCACCATGTGCAGCAAGGGGCTGGCTTTTACGCAGCTGGTCTACCACCCCGACCGGCTGAAATACCCCCTCAAGCGAGCCGGTAATAAGGGCGAAGGCAGGTGGCAGCGCATCTCCTGGGACGAGGCGCTGGATACCATCGCCACCAGATACAAGCAGATTATAGCCGAGTACGGTGCCGAAGCCATAGTCCTGGGGCAGGGTACCGGCCGGGACTACGAAGCCTTCCTCCTCCGCTTTGCCAACCTCCTGGGAACACCCAATATTACTACCGCCGGACACATGTGCTATGTCTCCCGGCTGGGGGCGACACTGGTTACCTGCGGGAAGCTGCCGGTATGCGATTACAATAGCAACCCGAAGTGCGTCATGGTGTGGGGGAACAACATGGTCTGGACCAACCCCGACGAGTACACCGGCGAGAATCTTACCCGGGTCCTTGCCCAGGGGGCAAGGCTCATTGTTGTCGACCCCAGGCTGACCTATCTGGCGAGCCGTGCCGATATCTGGCTACAGCTCAGACCGGGCACCGATACCGCCCTCGCCCTAGGCATGGCTAATGTCATCATCAGCGAAGAGCTCTACGATAAGGAGTTCGTTGCCCGGTATGTCCACGGCTGGGACGAGTTTGCCCGGCGCGTTCAGGATTACCCCCTGGAAAGGGTGGCGGAGATTACCTGGGTGCCCGCCGATAAGATAAGGGAGGCAGCCCGGCTCTACGCTCAGACCAAGCCCGCCTGTATCCAGTGGGGGGTAGCCATTGAGCAGACCATAAACTGCACCGATAATAACCGTATCCTAACCGACCTGATGGCGATAACGGGGAACCTTGATGTCCCCGGCGGGAACGTCTTCTTTGTCCCGCCACCGGTGCGGACGGTTAGCCAGTTTGGCTTGCATCACCGGCTTCCCGCCGGGCAGAGAGAGAAGCAGCTGGGGGGCAACACCTACAAGCTGGCTAATCGGGTCAACCTGGTCACGCCGAAGCTGGTCTGGGACGCCATCCTCACCGGCAAGCCCTATCCGGTAAAGGCACTGCAGCTCCACGGCTCCAATCCAGTAATAACCAGGGCGAATGCCAATGAGGTCTACCGGGCACTGAGCCAGCTTGACTTCCTGGTGGTATCCGACTTCTTCCTCACCCCCACCGCCGAGTTAGCCGACATTATCCTGCCCGCCGCCACCTGGCTGGAGATGAACTACCTGGGACAGTACTGGTGCCGCCACGGCTATATATTCCCCAGGCGCAAGATAATCCAGATTGGCGAGTGCTGGCAGGACCACAAGATATTTAACGAGCTGGGCAAGAGGCTGGGGCAGGAGGAATACTGGTTCGACACCGTAGAAGACGCCCTAGACTATATCCTGGAGCCGGCCGGGCTCACCTGGGAACAGGTCAGGGACAAGCCCTATATCCAGGGCGAGATGGAGTACCGCAAACACGAGAAGAAGGGGTTTTCCACCCCCACCGGCAAGGTTGAGCTCTACTCCACCACCCTTGAAAAGTGGGGCTACGACCCCCTGCCCCGCTACCGGGAAATACCGGAGAGCCCGGTAAGCACGCCGGAGCTGGCTAAGGAATACCCCGACATACTGACTGCCGGTTCCCGGTCGCCGGTCTTCTTTCATTCCGAGCACCGCATGCTCCCCTGGCTGCGCGAGCTCCAGCCCGACCCTATCGTTGAAATCCACCCCCGGCTAGCCGAAGAGCGCCATCTCAAGGACTCAGACTGGGTCTTCCTGGAAAGCCCCCGGGGGAGGATTCAGCAGCGAGCCCGGCTCACCACCGGCATTGACCCCCGGGTGGTCGCCGCCGAGCACGGCTGGTGGTTCCCAGAGATAAAGACCCCGGACCACGGCTGGAATAAGTCCAACATCAACATCCTCACCGATAATGACCCGGAGGGTTACGATGCGGCTATGGGAGCAACCAACCTCCGGGTCCTGCTGTGCCGGACATACCCCGTTGAGGAAGGGGACAAATGACGGGAAAGTTTGCCCTGAGATAGAAAGCGGGGGAGCCTTGTTAAAGCCCCCCCGCGACTATACTGGCTGCTGATTACCGGGTGGCTTACTCTACCGCTTCCGGCAGCTCCACCCTTGTCAAAACCTTCCTTGCCAGGAACCCCTCGTCTGTTTCCACATAGATGACCATCACCTTCATGCCATCCTTCAGGGAAGGCGTACCCCGCAGGACAAAAAGGGTGGCGCCATCATACAGAAAGATAATCTCGCTCTCAACGCCCTCCGTTTCCGACACCGGGTTGACGGTTATCGTCTTTGCCACCTCATCTATGCCGTCCTCAGCGATGATGCCAACAACGCGGTCACGGGCGGCTGGTGTGACGATAAAGACCATCTTCGCCAGGGGCCCATTCTCACCGGCTACCACCCACACCACCACCCTGTCCCCCACAGCAAGGTCGGCAAAGGTAACCTCTTCACCGAAGCGCTTGAGCCAGCCCAGGCTACCATCCCCCAGGCGTGCCCCCAGACGTACCTGACCGGCACCCTCACCAGCCGGCGCCACGTTTGCCGCCAGACCACGCTGCCCCGGTAATGGCTCCGGTCGGGCAAGGGTCTGTGTCCTTCCCTGTCCATTTATCAAGCCCACACCCTTTCCCGGCATTTCTCCGGCGGCAGGCTCCACCAATCCCGGTCCCTCGCCTTCCATCGGGGATACCCTGTGCCGTAACTGATGGGCAATCCCCCTCGGCACGGAGACCCGGAAGAACCGGGTATCATCATTGACCTCAATCACCCGGTCTCCGGGCTGGATTTGAAAGGACGAGTCATCAATACGGTCCACCTCCCCCTTGATCAGCCGGGGGTGCGGCTGGCACTCCGTCTGCGGAGCCCCCTCGCTGGGGGCGGCTAGCCCGGGGAGCGTCAGCCCCAGCACCAGGGCGATAACCACTGTTGACAATACGGCTACCTTCCAGATTTTCATCGTCTTGCTCTCACCTCCTGCAGTTTCGCCTTTCTTCCGGCTAGCAACAGTGCCGCGGGAACAGCGGCAACTGCCATCACCACCAGAAGAGTTCCCAAGAACATAATCGGTCACCTCCGTCTAAGTTTTCCACCCTCTATAACGCAAAAGGGGCTAGTTGGTTAGCCCCTTCTTTGAGGAAAATATGCCCGGACTGGCTTTTTACCCCGGAGATACCCCGGCATAAAGGCTGATTGGGGAAGAACGGCAATGCTGCTACGCTGCGGATAGCCTAGCCCTTTTTCTGCACGGAGAGCGTCCGCAGGCGGTTGATGGCGGCGGCAAGCTCCAGCCCTCGGAAGTCGGCATAGTCCCCCACCGGCTGCGGGCTGAGGACATCCAGCCCCTTCTCAATCTTATCCCTGACCACGGCGGCAACTATCTCCCCGAGCGTCCATTTTCCGTCCATATACCCCCGGGCGTAGTATATGGCGTCCGCCACCGCCCTCGTCTGGCTAGGAGCCACCAGCTGCTCCACCGCTCCCAGGTCTATGGTGTGGGTGCCAAAGACGATTGACTTCAAGCCCCGGGATGATATCCTGACCTCCCGCCTTCCCTTCCTGGGGTCAAGGCTATAAGACAGCGGGATGCGCCGGGCAATCACGCCGAAGCTTTCTCCCCCCTCCGCCCTCCGCTCGGCGCGGTACCTGTTGGCAATAGCCTGAGCCTGAGAAGTCAGGTCGCCGGGCTCGTATTCCACCATACAGAGGACGCAATCGGCGACGTCAAAGTAGTCCCCGGAGCCACCAATCACCAGGACGGTGGAAACCCCCCGGTCCTGGTAGAGCTGACGCACCTTATCTATAAAGGGCGTTATCGGCTCCCTGTCCTTGGGCACCAGCTCCTGCATCCGGTGGTCTCTTATCATGAAGTTGGTCGCCGAGGTGTCCTCATCTATGAGCAGCACTCCTGCCCCCACCTCCAGAGCCTCTACTATGTTGGCTGCCTGAGAGGTGCTGCCGCTGGCATCCTCGGTGGAGAACTCCGTGGTGTCCTGCCCGAAGGGAAGCCCGGTAATAAAGGGGGAAATATCCACCTTCTCAATGCGCCGCCCGTCCTCCGCCCTTATCTTCATGGTATCGGGAGTGGCAACGACCAGCTCCCTCCCGTCCCCCGGCAGATGGTTGTAGACACCCACCTCCAGGGCTCCAAGCAGCGTGGACTTGCCGTGATAGCCCCCGCCGACAATGAGGGTCACCCCCCGGGGAATCCCCATCCCGGAGATAAGCCCCCGGTTGGGCAGCTCCACCTCCACCCGGAGGGACTGCGGAGAGGCAAAGGGCACCACCCTGCCCCGGGTAAGCGGGCGCGGGTCTATCCCGCTGGCACGGGGGAGGACGGCTCCCTCGGCAACAAAGGCGACCAGCCCCAGACGTTCCAGCTGCCCCCGGAGGAAATCAGCATCCTCGGCGGCCTCTACATGCTCGTAGAGCGCTTTCTCGGGGAGATTCTGGTAGAAAAGGGAGGCAGCCACAATCCGGGGCAGCTCCTCAAAGAACATGGCTTCCGCCTGCCTCCCGGCGATGCTCCTCCCCACAGCGGGCAGCCCCATGACGAACCTCGCCTCCACACAGGAGCCGGTGACGAGCACCGAGGTGCGCTCCAGGACCTCCTGCCCCGGCTCGTCAATCAGTATCAGCCCGCCGTTGCCGGTTCCCCGGTTGCCCCGGCAGAACCGCCGCGCCGCCTCCGAGAACCATCGGGTAAGGAAATCACGGAGGGCAATCTCCCGGCTCCTTGAGGAGCGAGTAGACTCCGGGAAGCGGGCGACCCCGGCAGCGACACGCACCCTCACCCGGCTCGGTGCGGCGAAGGGGTCACCCTGGGCATGGTCAACGAGGAGGGTATACTCCGGGAACTGATAGGCACCCTCTATATCCCGGTACGCCTTGTATCCCCTCCCGTCTATCCGGCGCAGTATCTGCCTTAAGTCTTCCGCAGCTCTCACCCGGCAACTCCACGAAACGCAATAGCCATGCCCCGCCCATTATACCGCTTTGATAATGACTCCAGCACGGGTGGCTGCCAGCAAGCCCCCGCAGTGGCGGGACAATGTAGAGGAACGGGCGAAGGCCTAGCGGGGCTTTACCTCGTATGACCCGAAGATAAAGTCCAGGTCTTCCTGAAGCGCGCTGACCTTCTCCGCAGAGAATAGCGCCTCATCTATATCAAGCATGAGCTTCGTTTCCCCCACCGCCAGCCCGACGATATGGGCGCGGAGGCACTGCGCCTCCCCCCTGCCCGCCCCCGCCGGAGTCCGGAAGAGCAGTGTCCCGCGGGTAACGTGTGCCGAGCCGCCGGGCAGGGAATAGCTCTCCAGCCTGGCTTCATCCAGGACCACCCCCTGCTTCCGGACAAAGTCCCTCGCCTCATCATAGAGCAGCTCGGGGTTCACATCCTTATAGGTCTTCCTGATCTGCATCATGAACTCCCTTTATGCAAAATATACCACCCGCCGGAGCCGACATCCACCAACCAGCGCGGCGCCAGATGCCCTTCTACCTTCCTATTAAACCATCACCCCCCCGGCAACGTCAATGCCGGGCTCGCCCGTCCCTCAGGCACTGGTTACGGTTGCCGCCAGAGCACAGGTGTGCTATACTGTTTAACCAGTGTAGGGAATGAGCAGAGGGAGGTAAACTTGCCAGAAACGAGCACAATCAAGCAGCTTTTAGAAGCCGGGGCGCACTTCGGGCACCAGACCAGCCGATGGCACCCCCGCATGAAGAAATACGTCTTCACCAAGCGTAACGGCATACACATCATTGACCTGGAGCAGACTGCCGTCATGCTGGATAAGGCTTGCCAGTTTGCCCAGCAGTTGACGACAGAGGGCGGCAGCTTACTCTTTGTCGGCACCAAGAAGCAGTCACAGGAAGCGGTAGAACAGGAGGCAAGCCGCTGCGGTATGTATTATGTCAATCAGCGCTGGCTTGGCGGGACACTGACCAATTTCGCCACCATCCAGGCACGGATAGACTACCTGGTGCGCCTTGAAGACCAGCACGCCAAGGGGGACTTTGAGCGCCTGCCCAAGAAGGAAGCCCTGAAGCTCAGGGAGGTAATCGCCCGCCTCAATAAGCAGATGTCCGGGCTAAAAGAGATGACCAACCTGCCCAGTGCCCTATTCATCGTTGACCCGACCAAAGAAAAGATTGCCCTGGCGGAAGCCAAACGGGTTGGGCTACCGGTGGTAGCCATTGTGGACACCAACTGCAATCCGCAGGAGATTGACTACCCAATCCCCGCCAATGATGATGCCATCCGGACAATCAGGCTGATATGCAGCAAGCTCGCCGATGCCGTTCTTGAAGGCAAAACCGGTGAGGCACCTCCATCTGAGGAAGAGACCCTGGAAGAGCTTCAGGTCATTGAAGGTGAGGACCGTTTTGTCTTTACGCCGGATGAGGAATAAGGAGGAAAAGGGTTTGGATATCTCCGTAGAACTGGTAAAGGAATTAAAAGAGGAATCAGGAGCCGGGATTATGGCTTGCCGCAAAGCCCTCCTGGAAACCCGGGGTGATATGGGAAAAGCCGGTGAGCTGCTCCGGGAGCGAGGGCTTATCATAGCGCAGAAGAAGCAGCACCGTGCTGCCACCCAGGGGCTTGTTGAAGCCTATATCCACACCGGGGGGCGTGTCGGGGCGATGGTGGAGCTAAACTGCGAGACCGACTTTGTGGCGCGCACTGATGAGTTCCGCGAGCTGGCGCACAATCTAGCCATGCAGGTGGCTGCCATGCAGCCCCGGTTTATCTCCGGGGAAGAGGTCCCGGAAACAGCGGGGGTGGAGCCGCAATCCGCCTGCCTCCTCCTCCAGCCCTACATTAAAGACCTGAGCCGGACAGTCCAGGATATAATAAACGAGACAATAGCCAAAGTAGGCGAGAACATCAAGATAGGCAGATTTGCCTGCTTTGAACTGGGCAAGGCGGACGAAGGAAATGAATGCGCCTAAATACAGACGGGTTCTGCTCAAGATAAGCGGCGAGGCATTAAGCGGTAGCGCCGAGTTTGGCATTGATGCCTCGGTCCTTGCCCAAATAGCCCGGCAGATTAAGCCGGTTGTTACCGCCGGGGTGGGAATTGCCATTGTTGCCGGCGGCGGTAACATCTGGCGCGGGGCTAACGCTGCCCAGAACGGGATGGACCGGGTCACCGCTGACTATGCCGGGATGCTTGCTACCGTGATAAATGCCCTTGCCCTGCAGGACGCACTGGAAAGGGAGGGGGTGGATAGCCGGGTGCAGTCGGCAATAGGGGTGCAGCAGGTAGCGGAGCCCTACATCAGACGGCGGGCTATCCGCCATCTGGAGAAATCCCGGGCGGTCATCTTTGCCGGCGGCACGGGCAATCCCTACATGACCACCGATACCACTGCCGCCCTGCGGGCAATAGAGATTGAGGCTGAAGTCCTGCTCATGTCCAAGAATAACGTTGATGGCATCTATAGCGCCGACCCGCAGAAAGACCCCAAAGCCAGGAAGTTTGACCGCCTCACCCACCTGGAAGCATTGAATATGCGGCTGGAGGTAATGGATGCCACCGCCCTCTCACTATGCCTGGAAAACCGGCTGCCCATAATCGTCTTTGACCTCCAGGCTCCCCACAGTATAGAGAGGGCAGTAAGCGGCGAAACCATTGGCACTCTGGTATCCAGCGAGGGGCAGCATGGTTGAGGAGCCCCTGCTCAATATTGAGCAGAAGATGGCGGCCGCCGCCGAGCTCCTGAAGAAGGAGCTGGCTTCCATCCGCACCGGGCACGCCACACCAGCCCTGGTAGAACATATCAAGGCGGAGTACGGTGGTGCTCCCCTACCCCTCAACCAGCTTGCCACCATCTCCGCTCCTGAAGCCCGGCTCCTCGTTATCCAGCCCTGGGACCGGAACACTATCCACAGCATTGAGAAGGCTCTCCTGAAATCCGACCTCGGGCTGAACCCGACCAGTGATGGCACCGTCATCCGGCTAAATATCCCCCCGCTCACCGAAGAGCGAAGACAGGAGCTAATCAAACTGGTGCACCGGCGGGTTGAAGACAGGAAGATTGCCATACGCAACCTCAGGCGCGAGGCGCTGGAGGAGTTGAGAAGGCTGGAGAAAGACAAGGAAATATCGCAGGATGAGGACAGGCGCGCCCAGGAGCATTTGCAGAGACTTACCGACAAATTTATCGCCGTTACCGAGCAGCTCGGTCGCGATAAGGAGTCAGAACTGACGGAGGTATAGCCGCTCTCCAAGCCACCAGCGTGTAGCGCCAGCTGTATTTCCCTGCTTTCACCATTGATTCTTAAAGAGCGATAGCCAGCGGTTAGTCATGAACAAGATTAGTCCTTTGCCCAACCACGTAGCCATTATCATGGATGGTAATGGCAGATGGGCAGAGCGGCGGGGACTACCCCGGCTTGATGGGCACCGGGCGGGAGTGGATAACATCCGCCGTGTGGTCAGATGCCTCAGCCAGTACCGCATCAAATATGCCACCCTCTACGGTTTTTCCACCGAAAACTGGAACCGCCCGGAAGACGAGATTGAAGGGCTGTTTCACCTCCTGGAGGAGAGGATTGATAGTGAAGCCCTTGTCCTGCACAAGAACGGCATCCGGATTCGCCACCTGGGACGGCTAGAGCAGGTTTCACCAGACTTGCGGCAGGCAATAAACAGGGCGGTAGAGCTGACCAGAACCAACACCGGCATGACCCTCAGTATCGCCTTCAACTACGGCGGACGGGGGGAAATCCTGGATGCCATGCGCCGTATTATGGCAGAAGGCATAAAGCCGGAAGCCGTTGACGAGGAGCTGTTCAACAGCTACCTCTATACTGCCGGGCTACCCGATGCCGACCTGCTCATCCGCACCGGCGGCGAGCTGCGCATCAGCAACTTCCTGCTGTGGCAGACCGCCTATAGCGAATACTACTTCACCCGGGTCCTGTGGCCCAACTTCGGCAAACGGGATATTGACCGGGCGCTGCTATCCTACCGCCAGAGGCAACGGCGCTTCGGGGGGTTGTAACCGGAAGTGATGAAGCGAAGGGTTATAACCGCGCTCTGGGGCATTCCCCTCCTTATCGCCGCCGTATGGTTTGACCAGCCGCTACCCTGGTTCACGGTGCTGGTAGCTATCTGGGGGCTAGGGGCGGCTTTTGAGTTCTACCGGATGACCAACCCCTCCCGCCTCCCCCCGGTCACCTACTTCGGGCTGGTCTGGGTAGTCCTGTTCATCATCAGCCCCCACTTTGACCCCGGCTTTACCACCCCGCTTCTACTGACCTCAGCCGTAGCGCTCTCCCTGATATGGCTCCTGCTGGAACGGAAGAAAGAGGGAGCATTTAACGGCTGGGCATGGACGGTAGCCGGGATATTTTACATTGGCTGGCTGCTGAGCTACCTCGTGGCTCTCCGCGGGCTGGATGACGGCCGAAACTGGGTGTTCTTCGCCCTGATTATCACCTTCGCCTCCGACACCGCCGCCTTCTTTACCGGCAGGACCATCGGCAAACACCACCTGGCGCCGCAAATAAGCCCCGCCAAGACCTGGGAGGGAGCCATCGGCGGTATCCTGGGGGCTATTGTAATCAGCCTCCTCTTTACCCTGCCCACGCCACTGGGTCTGCCCTTGAGCTACGGTCAGGCGGTACTTCTGGGCTTGCTGGTCAGCGTCTTTGGCCAGCTTGGCGACCTGGTCGAGTCCCTGCTCAAGCGCAATACGGGGGTAAAAGACTCCGGCCGGCTGGTACCGGGGCATGGCGGTGCCCTGGACAGGATGGACAGCATTATCTTCGCCGGGATAGTGGTATACTATTACGTGATATGGGCAGCATAAATCTAGCCATCATCGGCTCAACCGGCTCCATAGGACGGCAAACACTTGAGGTTATCCGCACCTTCCCGGAAAGGTTCCGCGTGGTCGGGCTGGCGGCGGGGAGGAATATCCCCCTGCTGGCAGAGCAAATTAACCAGTTTCAGCCGAGGTTTGTCCACTGCCAGGATGAGAAGGCGCACCTGCCCGGCGGGCAATATGAGCCCCTGTCACCGGAAGAGATAGCCCGTCACCCCGGGGTTGACCTGGTGGTTATTGCCACCTCGGGGAAAGCCGGGCTAAGCCCGACACTAGCCGCCGTCAGGGCGGGCAAGAGGCTCGCCCTCGCCAACAAAGAGTCGCTGGTTACCGCCGGGGAGATTATCGCCACGGAAGCCAGGCGCCACAAAGCCCGTATCTTGCCCGTTGACAGCGAGCACAGCGCCATATGGCAGTGCCTGGAAGGGGAAAGGCAGCCCGCCGCCCGCATCATCCTGACCGCCTCCGGGGGTCCCTTCCGCCACCATTCACCGGCACAGCTGGAAGAGGTCACCGTGGCGCAAGCCCTGGGACACCCCACGTGGCAGATGGGGGAAAAGGTCACCATTGACTCGGCAACCATGATGAACAAGGGGCTTGAGGTAATTGAAGCCCACTGGCTATTTAACATGCCCTACGAGGATATTGAGGTGGTAGTCCACCCCCAGAGTATCGTCCACTCCATGGTTGAATTTGCCGACGGTTCCGTCAAAGCCCAGCTAAGTTACCCCGATATGCGCCTGCCTATTCAGTACGCCCTCGCCTACCCGGAACGGCTGGCTAACCCCCACCTCCCCCACCTTGACTGGAGCCATATCAAGGAGCTTACCTTTGAGCCACCCGCCCCGGATACCTTCCCCTGCCTCCGGCTCGCCATAGAGGCGGGGAGGAGCGGGGGAACCTACCCCGCCGTGCTCTGTGCCGCTGATGAGGCGGCTGTTGAGCTCTTCCTCTCCCGGCGTATCCGGTTCGGCGACATTGCCCGCCTTGTCGGGCAGACCCTGGAGCAGCATCAGGCAACCCCCCACCCCACCCTGGAGGAGATTATCGCCGCCGATGAAGGGGCGAGGGAGAGGGTTCTCCAGCTAGCCTGCGGAGGTAATCGCCGACAATGAGCCTGGAAGTGATACTAAACTCATTAACCAGTATAGCCGCCTTTCTCGTCATCCTGGCAATCATCATTGTTGCCCACGAGCTGGGGCACTTTGCCACCGCCAAGGCTTTCGGTGTCAGGGTGCACGAGTTCGGTCTGGGCTTCCCGCCGAGACTGCTGTCGGTAAAACGGGGGGAGACACGCTACTCACTGAATGCCATACCCCTCGGCGGCTTCACCAAGATGGCTGGTGAGGAAGACCCCATCGTGCCCCGGAGCCTGGCTAGCAAGCGCAAGGGAATCCGGCTGCTGGTGCTCGGCGCCGGCTCACTGATGAACGCCATACTGCCCGTGCTCCTGTTCTCGGTGGCTTTTATGATTCCCCATGACGTCCTGACCGGTCAGGTGGTGGTCAACGAAGTAGCCACCGAGTCCCCGGCAGCCATGGCGGGCATTGAGAGCGGAGATATCATCCTCGGCATGGATAACAAGCCGGTGCGCAACATCAGCGACCTGCACCGCTACATCCAGCTCAAGCTGGGCACCGAGACCACCATGCTCATTAACCGCGCCGGCACCAGCCAGGAAGTGCCGGTAGTCCCGAGGTGGAAGCCGCCGGAAGGACAGGGGGCAACCGGCATTGCCGTGGAGCTATCCGACCCCGAGGTCGTGCGCCAGAGCTACCCCTTCTGGAAGGCAATACCGATGGGGGTGACCGAGTGCCTGGAGACCTTTGTCCTGTTCAAGAACGAGATACAGAAGTGGCTCATCGGCGCTGCCGAGCCAATGGTAGCCGGGCCGGTGGGCATCGCCCAGCTAACGGGGGAGGTGGCTAAGGCGGGGATTAGCCCGCTGCTGGAATTTGCCGCCTTCTTGAGCATAAACCTGGCGATACTCAACCTCTTCCCCATCCCCGGCCTGGACGGGGGAAGAATCGTCTTTGTCCTTCTGGAGTGGGTGCGCCGCGGGCGGCGTGTCTCCCCAAAGACCGAGGGGCTGGTGCACTTCATCGGCTTCGCCATCCTGATCGGAATAATCCTCAACTTTACCTACTTTGATATTTTGCGCATCGCAAGTGGAGGGAGCCTGCTACCATGAAAAAGCGCAGAATGTCCCGGCCGATTCAAATCGGGAAGGTAACCATCGGCGGCGGCGCCCCGATTGTGGTGCAGTCCATGACCAAGACCGACACCCGTGATATTATGTCAACCATCCACCAGATAAGGGGGCTTGAGGACGCCGGCTGCCAGCTGGTGCGGGTAGCCGTGCCCGATATGGAGGCGGCGCAGGCACTGCCGGCGATAAAAAGGGGCATTTCCCTGCCCCTGATTGCCGACATCCATTTTGACCACCGCCTGGCGCTGGCGGCGCTGGAGGCAGGGGTTGACGGGCTGCGTCTGAACCCGGGCAATATCGGCGAGGCGGAGAAGGTCTCCACGATAGTTGCCGCCGCCAGAGAGAGAAGCGTCCCCATCCGCATCGGGGTAAATGCCGGCAGCCTGCCCCGTCCGGATAACCCCGGGCTCTCCGTTGCCCGGCAGATGGTGGCAGCCGCCCGGAAACAGATAAGGCTGCTGGAGAGCCTTGACTTTGACCTCATCAAGGTCTCCCTCAAAGCCTTTGATGTCCCGACGACCATTGCCGCCTACCAGGACATTGCCGGCAAGATAGCCTACCCCCTGCACATCGGCATCACCGAAGCCGGCACGCCCCGGACGGGCATTATCCGCAGCGCCGTCGGTATTGGCACCCTTCTCCATCAAGGTATCGGCGACACCATCCGGGTATCCCTCACCGCCCCTCCCCGGGAAGAGGTAACTGCCGCCTATGAAATCCTGAAAAGCCTGAACCTGAGCCAGCATGGCCCAATACTGGTAAGCTGCCCGTCCTGCGGCCGGGCTGAGGTGGACATTGTAAGGCTGGCGGAGCAGGTAGAGCAGGAACTGCTCAGGATAGACAAGCCAATAAAGGTAGCCGTAATGGGCTGTGCTGTCAATGGCCCCGGTGAAGCCCGGGACGCTGATATCGGCATCGCCTGCGGCAAACACAAAGCCATCCTCTTCAAAAAAGGGGAGAAAATCAGGGTGGTGGCGGAAAAGGACTTCCTCTCGGCACTCATGGGGGAGGTGGCGGGGCTTTAATCCCCCCACAAGCACCCAAAACAGCCCTCTTTAACGGCGCCAAAGGCACCAGCCACTACAGCATAGCCTGCGGTATCTGAAGTAGAATCTACCCCGTAATTTTGTGGCTAAAAATCACCCGTTTGGGTGATACGCAGCGCCACCATGCGGTGCCATAATGGCTAGAGAGGATGCCGGTCATTTACCCACAGCCCAGGGGGAGGTGTGGGGCATACTGCTTTTGCCCCGACCGAAGCGCTGGTTGTGAAGAGGAGTGGCCGGGGGGCTTAAGGTGAAGGCGATAGGCATTAAACGGCGGCTACAGAACCAGAAGGGCTTTAGCCTGGCAGAGGTGGCAATTTCACTGGCTATCTTCGGGATAGTCGGCGCCAGTGTTTTAACCGGGCTGAACGCCAGCTCCAAGACTATCGCCAGCACCGAGGAAATAACGATTGCGGAAAGCCTGAGCCGGACCATAGTTGAGTATGTCAAGCGCTCCCCCTACGATGCCACCAATGACCCGGTGGCATACGACAGCGACGCCGAGGACTATGGAGCCCTGCTCAGCCTTGATGGTAACCCCTATTATGGTGATTACACCGTTGACGTCAACATTGAGCGCCTTGACCCCGAGGCTGATGGCACGGGTGATGACGATGGCATGCAGAAGATAACGGCAGAGGTCTACTACCAGAGCCGGCTGGTGCTTACCACCGAGGCGTATAAGATAAACCGATGAAGATATTTAAAGCGTTTTATCACAGTAAAATGTTGCGGAGGAACTCCGCGGGGTTCACCCTCGCCGAGCTAGTGGTGGCGATGGCGGTGGGCGGCATGGTTTTTGCCGCCGTCCTTGCCGTTATGGTCCAGCTATTTCATGGGACCACCGCCAACAGCAACTATATGGCTGCCTTCCGCCAGGTGCAGAACGGGGGTGACTGGATAAGCCGCGATGCCCTGATGGCTCAGCAGGTCCACGAAATGGCAGACACCGAACTGAGTGTGGGCATTGATGACAGCCAGGACAGCATCCCGGTGAACAGCACCGATGGTTTCCCGTCATCCGGCGTCATCAGCATTGATGATGAGCTCATCCAGTACTCCAGCACGAGCGCGACGGGGGACGCCTTTGAGGGCTGCACCCGGGGGGGTAATGCCACCGCCCATGATGACGGCAAAGCCGTTACCTCATTCGTAGCCCTGGGCTGGACACTGTGGGACGGCAGTCAGCATCAGGTTGTCTACAACCTGAAAGAGAGCAACAATCGGCTGATGCGCAGCTATCTTGCCAAGGGCGTCTCGGAAGCCAGCTATAGCCTGGTATCCTCCACCATTGTTGCCCAGGCTATTGACCCTGTCAGCACCTCCAGCAGCTGGGACTATGATGCCAAGGAACTCAGGGTGGAAATAGCCGCATCAGTGGGAGACTTTATCCTGTGGAAGACCGGCACCTGGGAATCAACCGCGACCCGGGTGTACCAGGTCAACCCCAGACCGTTCTTCTAAGATAGAGGGGGCGTGACTTCAGGGAGGATAGGATGAAAACTACGGGACGGAGCAAAGGGGATTCGGGAAAAGCTCGTGGCGGCTCCCTGCTGCGCAAAGGGGAGAGGGGCTACGTCCTGACCTGGGTCATAGTTCTGATGG
>CAZFCV010000008.1:0-17208 GCA_964517985.1 uncultured Dehalococcoidales bacterium
TGGTCCGGGCCGTCGCTCAAGTGCGTCACGAGTTCGGCCAGGGTGCGCACCTGGGGTCCGGGTAGAGCGCCGGTAATACACCGTTCCATATATAATCGCCTTCGCAGGACTGGATTTATGGAAAGGCTGGCAACCTGCTATTTCCGAATCAGGGGTGACAGCCTTGGTTTGAACGATAGTAAGATTAAGGCAAGGGTTTTCCCCGGCGTCTGGATGTCTGCCCGGCAGTTAAAACGTATGATTACAGAAAGCGGGTTGGAGTTGGTAGAGACCTCTGGCAAGTTGTGGTATGCCGGCAGAAAGACCGGGCAGCAGTTGTAGTTTACCTAGCCAGCTTGCCCCCCTTTAGAACAAACGAAAATGCCCCCAAGCGAATTCGAATCGCTGTTACCGGCTTGAAAGGCCGGTGTCCTAGGCCTCTAGACGATGGGGGCACGCTGATAAAGTATAGCAGACATCCCGTCGGCAGACAACGCCGTATTGTTTACCCCCCGCCCCCGAAAAGTGCTACAATGCCTGCTGAAGGCTGATGGACACCGGTAGCAACGATAGGCAGGCGGGGAGGAGGCGGCGGTACTGGCTGAGGAAGAGGATAATTCCTTCGCTGATGCTGCTCCTCGTCGTCGCCATTATGGTCGGCATCTACTGCTTTTACCGCAATTACTCGGACGAGGTAGCCCGCCTGCAGGGATACGGCTATCTGGGCGCTTTCCTTATCAGCCTGCTCTTCAATGCTACCGTCATCCTGCCCGCGGGCAGTATCCTGGTGCTGGCGGCGCTTGGTGCCACCCTGCCCTTGCCTGTCCTGGTCGGGCTAGCCGGGAGCACCGGGGCGGCTATCGGGGAGCTAACCGGCTATATGGCGGGCTACAGCGGGCAGGCAATTGTGCTGCGGCAAAAAGCCTATGCCAGGGTGGAGCGCTGGGTACGGAAATGGGGGATGGTGACCATCTTTCTCATCTCCGTGGTGCCCTTTCTCTTTGACCTGGCGGGGATAGCGGCTGGTGTCGTCCGCCTCCCCGTCTGGAAATTCCTGGTTGCCTGCTGGCTGGGGAGGACCATACTGTATATCGTTGTTGCCCTGGCCGGGGCGCAGGGCTGGGATGCGTTGCTGCGCTGGCTTGGCTGACCCTACCAGAACTCAACCTGGGAAAGGGACTCGGCTTCCTCTATAATCTGCCGGATGCCCTCGCGCTCCCTCTTGGCGGAGACCGGTGCCACCTCGGAGACGGGCAAGCCGGCTTCGTTTCTCCCTTTCTGCCAGTTGATTATGTAGCCGGGCACCACGCCGTACACCCAGCAGGCGGCACCGCAGCAGGAGGACTCAAGCGCCGCCTGCCCCACGACATAGAGCACCTCTTTCCCGCGGCAGGGGAGCCGGACCTCCTTGAGCGGGGTGTAGTAGCCGGCGATACCGGTTACCTCCTGGTTTAGGGGCAGGTGGGTATATTCCCGGGTCTCGGTCACCTTACTCCTGCCTGAATCTAGGGATAGACCGCCGGTGCCTGGAGCCCGGTTTCCTCGGGGAAGCCGAGCATCAGGTTCATATTCTGGATAGCCTGCCCCGCTGCCCCCTTGACCAGGTTGTCAATGGCGCTGATAACGATGAGCCGGCCCGTCCGGTGGTCAACGGCAGGGTGGATGAGGCAGAGGTTGCTCCCCCACGTGTGCTTGGTGTGGGGCGGCGCTTCCACCACCCGGACAAAAGGCTCACCCCGGTAGAAGTCGCGGTAGAGCTTTCTTATCTCCTCCCCGTCCTTTCCCCTGCTGGCGGGGGCGAGTCGGGCGTAGCCGGTGGTGAGTATCCCCCGGCTCATCGGTATCAGGTGGGGGACAAAGGTTACCGAGGGCTTTTCTTCCCGGCGAAGCCGCCCCAGCTCCTGCACAATCTCGGGCAGGTGCCGGTGCCCGTCCAGGGCATAGGCGGCAACGTCCTCGTTCGCCTCGGCGTAGTGGGTAAGCAGGCTGAGGCTCCGGCCCGCCCCGGAGATGCCAGACTTGCTGTCAATGGTGATATCCGGCTCAATTATGCCCTCCCTGATGGCTGGTGCCAGAGCCAGAATAGCCCCGGTGGGGTAGCAGCCGGGGTTTGCCACCAGCGGCGCCGGGGCAATCTCGGTGCGGTACAGCTCGGTGAGCCCGTATACCGCTGTCTCCAGTAGCTGCGGGGCGGGGTGAGTGAAACCGTACCACTTCTGGTAGTCGCCGGCATCCTTCAGCCGGAAGTCGGCGCTGATGTCAACCACCCGGACGTTGCGGTTGAGCAGGGCGGTGACCTCTCCGGCGCTCTCCTGGTGGGGCATTGCCGAGAAGGCAAGGTCAACCTCCCCCAGTTCGCTCTCAATGGTTAGCCCGAGCCCGGCGAGGTGGGGGAAGACCTCGTCCAGCCCCTTGCCGGCGGCACTGCGCCCGGTGACCGAGGCAAGCTCTACCTCCGGGTGCCGGGCAAGCAGCCTTGCCAGCTCAACGCCGGTATAACCGGTAACGTTGATAATGCCGACCCTTGCCTTGCTCACCTTTTGCCCCTTCCCCCTGATTTTGTTCTACAGTATAACACAAGCCGGCGGTAAATTTACATCAGGTTAGCCTTCCCTCGCGGAGGCTGTTAAGGATATATTGAATCTCGGTGCCGGTCAAGCCGAAGCGGTGCAGGGTGTGGCGGGTTATCTCCAGGCTGGCTTCAAACTCGGGCCGTATAAGCTCGGCGGCACCAATGCCCTTCAGCACTTCGGCATCGGTATCGTGGTGAACCCGGGCTACGATATCAAGCCGGGGGTTGATTTTGAGCGCATTTCGGGTGGTCAGCTCCACGGTGATAAAATCGGCGAAGGTGCAGACAAGGACACGAGCCTTGCCAAGCTGGGCATGGGCAAGTATCTCCGGATTGCCGGCATCCCCGTAGATACAGGGGACTCCCCGGGTATGCAGCCTTGAGATGGCTTGGGGGTCAAGGTCAATAACCAGGTAGGAAAAGCCGCGCCGCTCCAGTACCCTTCCCAGGTTGCTGCCCACCCGCCCATAGCCGCAGATTACGGCGTGCCCCGATAGCTGCCATTGCTGGCTTGGCAGCGCCGGGTCGGGGCGCCTTAACGCCAGCTGGCGGAATACCCTGCCCTGGCTGAGCCGCCGGTAGAGGAAGGAGGCGAAGCTCAGGGCAAAGGGGGTGAGCAGCATGGTGATGATGGCGCTGGTCAGGGTCAGGGAGTAGAGATACTGTGAGATGATGCCGGCGGCTATCCCCATTCCCGCCAGGAGGAAGCTGAACTCGCCTATCTGTATCAACCCCATACCGGTGAAGAGCATTGTCTTTGGGCTATAGCCGAAGAACCAGGGGATAAAGAAGCAGATGATAAACTTAGCCGCAATTATGACCACCACCACGAGGGCGATAACGGCTAGATTTCCCACCACGAACTGGGGGCTAGCCAGCATGCCGAGGGAGACAAAGAAGATGGCGACGAAGATATCGCGGAGGGGAACGATATCGGCAAAAGCCTGGCGGGCGAAGGCGGACTGGCCAATAAGCAAGCCGGCGACAAAGGCACCGAAGGCGACCGATAGCCCGAAGAAGTAGGTCCCGAAGGCGGCGGCGAGGCAGAGGACGATTACCGTGAGCAGGAATAGCTCCCGGGAGCGCTCCAGGGCGAGCTTGCCCAGCAGCCAGGGCAGCACCCATATGCCGAGAGCCAGCATCAGTCCGATAAAGAGCACCGCCTTGCCGGCGGCGATGCCCAGGGATAGCCACAGCTGCCCCCCCTCCCCGCCCAGAGTCGGTATGATAACCATCAGGGGTACCACACTGATGTCCTGCACCAGGAGGATGCCAATCATGATGCGGCCATGCCCGGAATCAAGCTCACCCCGGTCCATAAGGGTTTTGAGGACAATCATGGTGCTGCTGAGGGCAATGAGGAAGCCGAAGAAGACCGCCGGCAGCACCTCCCAGCCCAGCAGCCTGCCCAGGGCCAGCCCCACCGCTGCCGTCAGCAGTATCTGGGCGATACCGCCCAGGATGGCGACCTTGCCGATGCGCAGCAGCTCGGCAAAGGAGAACTCAAGCCCCAGGGTGAACAGGAGGAGGATAACCCCGATAGTGGCGATAGCCTCCACCGACTCCAGGTCCTGCACTATGCCAAAGCTGTAGGGACCGACGGCGACGCCGGCGACCAGATAGCCCAGGATGACCGGCAGCCTCAGCCGGTGGGCAATGATGCCCCCAACCGTAGCCGCCGCCAGGACAATGACCAGGTCAAGACCAAGCCCCAGTTCTGCCACAGACTCTCCTTGATTAATGGCGGATAGAGATATTCTAGCACAGAAGTCAAACAAAGGCGGAGGCTAACGGGGTTCTAGCTTGCTAAGAAGGGCGGATTTATGTTATTATAAGACATTCCCCGGCGCTTTCAAGGAGATTGGGGCTATGCCTAAGATATACTTTGTTGACGTAACCAACCGGGATGGCGTGCAGACCGCCAAGCTGGGCTTATCCAAGCTGGAGAAGACCCTGATAAATATCTACCTCAATGAGATAGGGGTCTTCCAGTCCGAGTTTGGCTTCCCGACGACCAAACACGAGTCCCGTTACCTGCAGGCTAACCTGGAGCTGGCGGAATTGGGGGTGCTCAAGCCCATTCGCCTGGGGGGGTGGATAAGAGCCATCGTCGGCGATGTGGAGACCGCCTTCAGACTGGTGCCGGGTATCCGGCACCTCAACCTCTCCATATCCACCTCGGAGCAGATGATTAACGGCAAGTTCCGGGGGAGGAAGAAGGGGCGTGATATTATAAATGACATGGTGGCGGCGGTTGATGCCGCCCGTGCCCTTGGTGCCGAGACCATAGGCGTTAATGCCGAAGATGCCTCAAGGACAGACCCGGGTTTCTTAATTGAGTTTGGGCTTGCCGCCAAGGAGCACGGGGCGGACAGGCTGAGGTACTGTGATACCCTGGGCTATGATAACCCCTTTACCATCTACGAGACTATCCGGGCGCTGGCGGAAAAGGTCAGCCTGCCTATTGAGCAGCACTGCCATGGTGACCTGGGAATGGCGGTGGCTAATTCCATCGCCGGCGCCAAGGGGGCGGTGGATGGCGGGCAGGACGCCTATATTAATACCACGGTTAATGGTATCGGGGAGAGGGCGGGAAACGCCGACCTGGTCGCCACCATTCTGGCGGCGACCAAATCAAAGGGGTTTGCCGGGGAGTACCCCCTCGGAGGTAACATAAAGTTAACCAGAGCGGTAAAGATAGCCGAGTTCGCCAGCTACGCCTTCGGGGTGCCCATTCCCCTGAACCAGCCCGGCGTTGGCGCCAATGCCTTTGCTCATGCCTCCGGCATACATGCCGACGGCGTACTGAAAGACCCGGAGAACTACGAGCTCTACAGCTACAAGGACCTGGGCCGGGGTAAGCCGAAGTTCGTGGAGACGGGGAGAGAGATTATCGCCGGGCAGTACAGCGGTATATCCGGCTTCAGCCACATAATGGGCAAGATGGAGGTCTCCTTCTCCAGCCGGGAAGAGGCGGATGAGATTCTGGAGCTGGTAAGATATGCCAATGTTGCCTCGCAGAGGCCGCTCGTTGAGGACGAGCTGCTCTTCATAGCCAAATACCCCGGGATTGCCCGGAAGCTTCTGACCCTCACCCCGCTGGACTAGCCGCGTGGTTCATCAGGAGAAGCAGGGAGGCGACCCCTCCCTGCTTTTTTTATTCCCCCGGGTATAGTTATTGTGAATAATCCCGGCAACCGTCTAGCGAAATCGGGGGGAATATTCTATAATCAGGTTGTGCAGCATAGTCAGCTTGATTCTGATGTTGACCGGCTGGTGCAGGGCATGGAGCAGCTTCCCGAGCCGGTGGTCAAGCCATCTCTGGTTGTGGTTAGCGGTCTGCCGGGGACGGGGAAGTCCTACTTCAGCCGCCGGCTGGCGGAGAGGCTGCCCTTTCTTATTCTGGAGAGTGACGCCTTGCGCAGGAGCCTTTTCTCATCGCCAAGCTACGAGCGGCAGGAGAGCTCCTATCTTTTCCAGGCATGTCACCTCCTCATTTACCGGCTGCTCAAGAAGGGAATCCCGGTTATTCTGGATGCTACCAATCTGGTGGAGAGACACCGTGAGCGGCTATATAGCATCGCCGACCAGATGGGCGCCCGGTTGGTTCTGGTACGGGTTGAGGCGCCGGCGGAGGCAGTGCGGGAGCGGCTCCGGACGAGGCGGGAAGGGCGGGACACAGCGGTGAAATCGGATGCCGACTGGCTGGTCTACCAGAAAATGAAACCCACCGTTCAGGAAATCAGCCGCAACCACTATGCGGTGGACACCTCCCGGGACATTACCCCCGTCCTGGACAAGATTGCCCGGGAGCTGCGGCGTTAGCTTTTGCCACGGAAAGGAGATTTAGGATGGAGATTAAGGCAGTAGCGGGAGATATTGCCGCCATTGAGGCTGGTGCCATCGTGGTGAGCCTTTTTGAGGAGACGGAGGCTCTCAGCGGCGACATAGCCCGGATAGATGAGGCTCTGGGTGGGGCTATTTCCCGGCTTATCAGCCAGGGTGAGATTAAAGGGAAACTTGGTGAAATCACCCTTGTTCATAGCCTGGGCAGGCTTCCCTCTCCCCGGGTGGTGGTTGCTGGGCTGGGCAAAAGGCAGGGGCTGTCTCCGGACAGAGTCCGTCGTGCCACGGCGGAGACCTGCCGCTACCTGCAGCGGCGGTGGGTTGAGACGGTTGCCACCACTGTCCCCGGGGCGGAGGGCATGGAAGCGGCGGCGCAGGCTATGACTGAAGGAGCGCTCCTCGGTGTCTACTCCTTTCGCCGCCACATGACCGGGGAGGTGGAGCAGGGTGAGATTAGGGAGCTTATCATAGTTGGTGACGGTGCGGCTAATCTGCCACAAGCCATCGGCAAGGGCAGGGTATTAGCCGGGGCAACCAACCTGGCTCGGGATATGGCTAATGAGCCGGCTAACTTCATGACCCCCGGCGACATGGCACAGGTGGCCGCCGGATTGGCGGAGACCCACCAGCTTGAGCTTGATATCCTGGAGAGAGAGCAGATGCAGGAGCTGGGGATGGGCGGTCTGCTGGGGGTCGCCCAGGGCAGCCGGCAGCCGCCCAAGTTTATTGTTCTCCGCTATAAGGGGTCTGATGCTGGCGGGGTTGATGTTGCCCTGGTGGGCAAGGGGATAACCTTTGATTCCGGAGGAATCTCCATAAAGCCCGCCGATAAGATGGAGGAGATGAAAGGGGATATGGCGGGCGGGGCGGCGGTCATGGCGGCGATAAGCGCCATCGCCCAGCTCAAGCCGAAGGCTGATGTTGCCGCTATTGTGCCGGCGACGGAGAACCTGCCCGGCGGCAGTGCCCTGAAGCCGGGTGATATCATCAGGACGATGAATGGCAAGACTGTTGAGATTATCTCCACCGATGCCGAGGGGCGGCTAATTCTGGCTGATGCCCTGGCTTATGCCACCAGACTCGGTGCCCGCTCGGTGGTTGATGTGGCGACCCTTACCGGAGCCATGAGGGTGGCTCTGGGGGATGTCTATACCGGCGTCCTGGGCACCAGCCAGGAGCTGGTTAGCCGGGTAATCGCCGCTGGTGCTGAAGCCGGGGAGCTTATCTGGCAACTGCCCCTGCATGAAGAATACAAGGGGCAAATCAAGAGCGAGGTGGCGGACATCAAGAATGCGGGCAGCCGGTTTGGCGGGGCTATAACGGCGGCTCACTTCCTCGCCGAGTTTGTCGGTGATACCCCCTGGGCTCACCTTGACATCGCCGGCACCAGCCTGAGCGAGAAGGAGCAGGGCTATCATCCTAAAGGGGCTACCGGGGTGCCGGTGCGCACCCTGGTCAACCTGGTTCTTTCCCCTGCCCCGTAATCATAAAAAAGGAGGTGTTGGGTTATGCGGATTAAGTACCTGGGGCATGCGTCCTTTATGATTACCTCGGATAATGGAACAAGAATAATCACCGACCCCTTTGCCCCCGGCAATGAGCTTTCTTATGCCGGGATAAAGGAGGAAGCGGACATCGTCACCGTGAGTCATGGCCATGCCGACCATAATAACGTCAATGCTGTCCGGGGTAACCCCGAGGTGGTCCGGGCATCAGCCCAGGCTAGGGGGATAGATTTCAAGGGCGTCCCCAGCTACCATGATGAAGCCGGTGGGAAGCAGAGAGGCTCCAACATGATGCTCTGCTTTGAGGTGGACGGCATCCGGCTCTGCCATCTCGGTGACCTGGGGCACCGGCTCGGCGGCGGCCAGATTGCCGAGCTGGGCAGGGTGGACATACTCTTTGTCCCGGTGGGCGGTTATTTTACCATTGACGCCCGGGTTGCCACCGAGGTCTGCCAGCAGCTTGAGCCCAGGGTAATCATACCGATGCACTGGAACTATAAGTGGGGCCTCTCGGAGATAGCCAGCGTGGACGAGTTTCTTGGCGGGAAGACGAATGTGAGCCGACAGGACACCAGCGAGGTGGAGTTCCGGCTGGAAGAGCTCCCGCCGGTTACCCGGATTTTAGTCCTGAGACCGTGCCTGTAGGCAGCGTTGGGCACTTGAGTCTACTTGACGATAGTGGTAAAATAACGTAGGGGGTTGAAGGTAGGGGCACGGAAAGCGATAAGACCATCTTGGATATAAGTTGCATTGTCCTTGCCGGTGGTAGAGGTCTGCGTCTGGGTCGCAACAAGGTTACGGTAACTGTTGGCAGTAAGAGTTTGCTGGAACGGGTAGTATCCCGCCTTTCCTTTCTTAACACCGATATTATCGTGGTTACCGCTAAGAAGGAGCCTCTTCCTCAGTCTATTGATTACCCGAGGTTGAGAACGGTAAATGATATTTACCCGGGTTGCGGCTCGTTGGGCGGTATCTATACCGGTCTGGTGGCTTCAGATTCGTTCTATAACCTTGTTGTCGCCTGTGATATGCCGTTTTTGAACCGGAGACTGCTGAGTTATATGGTACAGCTTGCCGATGGCTTTGACCTGGTGATTCCCCGCTTCAACGATATGGTGGAACCGCTTCATGCCGTTTATTCCAGGGACTGCATAGGACCGGCGGAGCTCCTGCTGAAGCAGGGCGAGCTGCAGATTCGCCAGTTTTTCCCCTCGGTTAGGGTGAGGTATGTCGGGGCTGAGGAGGTTGACCGGTTTGACCCCGGGCACCTGAGCCTCTTCAATATTAATAATGAGGCTGCCTTAAGGAAGGCAAGGGATTTGGTTGACCATGGAGAGATTGAACTTGATTACTGTTGAGCAGGCGCTGGACAGGATTCTGGCTACCACCACTGTTCTGGAGGCGGAAGAACGCCCCATCATGGACTCTCTGGGGTATGTACTGGCCGAGGACGTATTCTCTGCCGTTGCCGTTCCCCCGTGGGACAACTCCGCCATGGACGGCTATGCCGTTCGTGCCGGGGATATCCAGGGGGCTAGCCCCCGGTCCCCCCGGCGGCTGCGGGTCGTGGCTACCGTGGTGGCGGGTTCTCTCTCCCAGCGTGGGGTGGGCCCGGGCACTGCCGTTCGCATTATGACCGGGGCGCCGGTGCCGGAAGGAGCGGATGCGGTGGTCCGCTTTGAGGATACCGATGAGATGGAGCGGCGGGAGTCCTCCGGCGGACAGGCTCCGGCGGAGATAGGCGTTTTGCGGGAGGTAGCCTCCGGTGCCAATATTCGCCGGGCGGGGGAGGATGTCGGTCAGGGTTCTCTGGTATTGAGCCGGGGGACGGTGCTCCGGCCCTCGGAGGTCGGGGTTCTGGCATCAACGGGGCGGGGCAGTGTGCCGGTTATTCGCCGTCCGGTTGTTGCCGTCCTGGCTACCGGGGATGAGCTGGTGAGTATTGGCGAACCGCTGCCCCCGGGCAAGATATACAACAGCAATACCTATAGCGTGGCGGCTCTGGTTCAGCGCTATGGGGGGATTCCCCAGATTCTGGGGATAGCTGCTGATAATGAGGATGCGCTGGTAGCCCAGATACGGTGCGGGCTGGAGGCTGACCTGCTGATAACCATCGGCGGCGTCTCCGTCGGTGACTATGACATGGTGAAGGATGTTCTGGCTAGGGAGGGCGAGATTAACTTCTGGACGGTTCGGATGAAGCCGGGCAAGCCGCTCGCCTTTGGCACCATTAAAGGGGTTGGTCAGGCGGGGGGCGCCAGGGACATTCCCCTCCTTGGTCTGCCCGGCAATCCGGTGAGTGCCATGGTAACCTTTGAGCTATTTGCCCGCCCGGCTATCCTTAAGATGATGGGGAAGAAGAATCTAGCCAAGCCGGTCATAGAGGCAACGGCGGAAGACCCGATTAAAAACAACGATAGCCGCCGCGTCTTTGCCCGCGCGGTGGTTACGGAGCGTGATGGCCAGTATTTCGCCCGGGTAACCGGTCCCCAGGGCTCCGGTATACTGAGCTCAATGAGCCTCGCCAACGGGCTGGTGGTTGTCCCCGAGGATAGGGCGAGGGTGGAGCCGGGGGATAGGGTTCAGGTGGTGATGCTTGACTGGAGCCGGGAGATTTAGATTTGGCTGGTTATGAAATGAAACCGGGAATATGCCTCTTTGCGGGGAGGAAGGCGTGATATTTAATGCTGACGAGTTCACCTTCAAAGCGCCGTCGGTGATATCCCGGGCACGGCGGGTGTTGATTAAGCCTGCCGCCGCCTACCCGGCACCATATCCGACGACCACGACCCGCGATATACTGTCGGTGATAATAGAGGGTATCCGCCAGGTGAGCGATGCCGATATTCTCTTGCTTGAGGGCGCTGCCGGTGGAAGCTCGATGCAGCCAATATACCAGGCTCTGAGCTATGATTTCCCGCGGGTGCTGATGCTGGATGTAAAGGATTGCATCTGGGTGGAGGTGGACAACCCGTTGCCCAAGCCACTGGTGGTACCGACCTTCTGGGTGCCCAATGTTATCCTTTCCAGCGACTACCTGATAAGCGTTGCCCCGCTGAAGACGATAGGGGGGCGGGGTAGTTTAAGCATAATGAACCTGCTGACACTGCTGCCGAGCAGCAAGTACGGCGGTGAGCAGAACGACTGGAGTGCGCTCTACGGCTTGGGGATAGATAAAGTAATAACCGACCTCTTTTTTACCCTGCCCTTTGACCTGGGTATCATTGAAGCCCGCCAGGAGTTCATCAGCGCGGGTGACCCGCTTCACGGTGAGGTCAGGGAGTGTGGCAAGATTTTTGTCGGGGAGCCCTACGGGGCGGATTGTGAGGCGGCGGAGATGCTGCCGCTAAGGGCGGACTACCTTAACCTTATCCGGGAAGCCAGGGTTGGACTTGAGACCTAGAAATCCTGTCTCGCCTCCTTGAGAACGACCGCTACTATGGCTTGAGCCCGGTTGGGGAGTAGTGTAATAGGAGCGGGCTACAGGCTAGTACTCTATCGTGAAGCCGGAGTAGCTCCCGGCATATTCCGACCAGCTGCTTTCCACCCTGACCACCCTGGCTGCCGGCGGTCCTTTATGGAGATAGCCGGTTAGGCGCTCAAGCTGGCTACGTTCCCCTTCGGCATGCACCTCCACGGCTCCCCCCGCCATGTTACGCACGTAGCCGGTTAAACCGAGTTCCCTGGCGTGCTGGACGACAAAGACACGGAAGAAAACGCCCTGGACATAGCCATGGACTACTACCTGAACCGCCGCCAGGTCAGCATTGGGCATCATCTTTCGGCAAACCTCAGGGCAGGCAGCTGGTGCCTGTCCAGCCGGCGCAGCCCCTCTTTCCGGGCAAGGCTAATGGCTTCGGAGAACTCCTGCTGGCTCACCGGGCGTGCCAGCGGTGGCATGGCGGGTGCCCGGTAGCAGGGGTGGTATTGAGCCATGATATTGAGGTAGGTATTTCTGGAGACCTCTCTCGCCAGGAAGCGGACCACTCCTTCCGTTCCCGCCAGGCGGTTGGGCAGTACCAGGTGGCGCACCAGAAGACCGCGGCAGGCTACGCCCTCCTCATTCATCTGGAGGTCGCCCACCTGGCGGTGCATCTCCCTGACGGCAGCCCGGTTTACCTGGGGGTAATTCTCTATCCCGGACAGCTCCCCGGCGGTTCTCTCGTCGGAGTACTTCATGTCGGGCATGTAGATATCCACAATCCCGTCCAGCAGCTCCAGCGTTGCCACGGAATCATAGCCGCCGCTGTTATAGACCAGGGGTAGACGGAGGCCCTTTGTCGCTGCCATCTCCAGTGCCCCCAGGATGTGGGGCACGACGTGGGTGGGGCTGACCAGATTTATGTTGTGGCAGCCCCTGTCCTGGAGGGAGAGCATTATCTGTGCCAGCTTCTCCCTGCTTACCGGGCTGCCCTCGCCCAGCTGGCTTACGGTGTAGTTCTGGCAGAAGACACAGCGTAGATTGCAGCCGGTGAAAAAGATGGTTCCCGAGCCGCGGTTGCCTACCAGCGGTGCCTCTTCCCCGAAGTGAGGCCCGTAGCTGGAGACTAGCACCTGGTCGGTAACGCGGCACTCCCCGCCTTCACCGTCCCGGCGGTTAACCCGGCACTGGCGGGGGCACACCCGGCACTCTTCCAGGATGGCTCGTGCTTTTTCTACCCGGGCCCTTAGCTCGCCACCAGCCAGGAGCCGCTGGTAGCTGGCTATCGGTTTTACCCCTCTTCCTTCCGTTCCTGCTTCCTCTTCGGTTTTAGCACTTCAACCGTTACTGGTGGTGCCGTGACTGAAGCCGTAATGGTTTTCCCGGTATCCTTTTTCGGCTTCTTGTGCTCCCGCCGTCTGTAATCTCGCTTGCCCATAGAGGCACCTCTCCTTAAGCTCCCGGACTACAGGGGCTTCTACCAGAAGTTTAGCAAAAGCGGGCTATGGTGTAAAGGCTCTTTGCAGTGCCGAGCGGGCTGCCTCGGCTTCCGCCACTTTCTTGCTCTTGCCCGCCCCCTTGCCCAGCACCGTGTCACCGAGCCTCACCTCAACCGTGAACGTCTTATCGTGGGCTAGCCCCACCGCTTCGACCAGATGGTAGACCGGTATCATATGCCACTTTGCCTGGCTGAGCTCCTGCAGTTGCGATTTGTGGTCAGCCCCGGCGCCTTCGCTTATTGCCTTTTCCAGGCTGGCGTCAAATAATCTCAGGATAAAGCCCCTGGTATCTGCCATGCCCCGGTCAAGATAGACGGCGGCGATAACCGCCTCCAGGGCGGCAGCGAGGTTTGTCGGCTTGTGCCGCCCGCCGCTCGCCTCCTCACCCTTCCCCAGATAGAGATGGTGACCAAGACCGACGGTAGCGGCGATGTGGGCGAGGGTATCGCGGCGTACCAGGCTTGAGCGCAGCTTGGTCATTCCTCCTTCATCAAGGTAGGGAAGGCGGTGGTACAGGCTTTCCGCAATAACGAGACCCAGGATGGCATCACCCAGGAACTCCATCCTCTCGTTGGAGGTTGCTGCCAGGGCGGGGTTCTCATTAATATAGGAGCGGTGAACCAGCGCCTGTTCCAGCAGGGGCAGGTCATTGAAGGAGATACCAAGAGCCTTTTGCCAGGCAGCCAGGTCAACCAAAGCCGTGCTCCTTTTCTGATTCTAGATAACGATAAACCGTCGGCGCTGCGCTGTCAAATCGGGCTCTGATTGCCTGAGCTAGCCCGGACTGCTATACTTGGTTAAAATCAAGGAGCGAATATCTATGTCTCTTTATAACCAGGACCGGGAAAGGAAGTTTCACCTCTGGGGCTGGCTCCTTTTTCTGGTGTGCGCCGGCTTTTTTATAGCCTCGGCAGTTAGTAATGGCGATACCCTTGGTCTTATCGGCAGCATCATCTTCCTGGTTGGCTGTGTGGTCTTCATCATTCCTTTGCTGGTGAGGGAAAATCAGGATGGGGGTGGTTAGAGCGGCGCCCGCAGCAGGCAATATCAGGAGACTATTGCCCGCCTCGCCGGCTACAGGACGCACTACGGCTCTGCCCGGTAGGGTAGGGCGCCTATTTCTTTGCCGGTTTCTCCGGGTGCTCTCCGGGCGGACCCTTTGCTCCCCGCTTTGCGCTTTCCAGACCCTTCAGTTTGAGGGAGTCAACGACCAGTGATTCAACCCAGTATTCCAGCTGAGTGAGCAGGCTCTTTAGCTCTTCAGCCGCCATCGGGTCACTCTGTCTCACCTTCCCCACACCGAGTCTTAACTTCGCGAACAGGTCGTCCAGGTCCTCATAAGACTTCTCTGCCATGTTCCCCATTTTACCATTCCTGTCAAGTGCCTGATATAGGGCGAGCCCCTATCTGCCATACCTTATCTTGGCATACAGAAGCAGGGCAACGAGGACTATTGAGATTGCGTTCCAGATGATGACCGGAGCCAGCTGGAGGTAAATCCCGTAGAATAACCAGAGGATTACACCCAGCAAGAGAAAGCTGGTAAAGAGCGTGCTTATCTCGCGGGCACTCTTGAGCTGGAAGACGCGGATTAACTGGGGAACCAGGCTCAGGGCGACAAATGCCCCGGCGACAAAACCCAAAGATTGTGATAGAAGCAAGGCTGAACCTCCTCTACGAGTTTATCAGTTTTGTCTATTATAGCAGTATGCGGCGGTTCTTGCCTGCCCGGCGGTTCCGCAGGCAGGGGTTTAACCCCCGTCTGGCGCTGACAGGGCTGGCGGTTTGTCGGCTTGCCGGGACTCTAATCAAACTCTATCCTTTTTTTAACCTTATTCTAACGCAGGGGGGTTAAACTAGAACCTGGGTTTCCGGTGGGGGTAGGGGCTGTGTATCCGGCTTGCTTCAGGAATTTACCAGAAACAGCGCCAGAGCGCGTTTCCGGGAGCTGGCAGAGGTAAAAAACGGCTCACCTTCGGCAAGCGCAAGCTTGACATTCTGGTAGAGCCATTTTGGTATGATGGAGATATGCTAGAGGGTAAGTGCCCGAGTTGTGGCAGCCACAGTATAGGTTGGGCATTGCTGCATCCCCGACACCAGACATGCCCCAAGTGTGGTGTGGGGCTTGAGATTACGGAGGATGGCAAGGGGGTCTCGGCGGGCTACTCGCCCTTTACTGCCGAAAAATACTACATCACTCCGCCCACTGATGTCTCCCCTTCTTACGACGAGGGGAGGGGGAATCAGGCGCCGGGCGATTGATAGCTAGCTACCCCGCCCGGTGAGGTTTTCCGGCGCTCTCTGTCCTTCCTGGTCTGTCTAGGCTGGTTTCAGTGTCACTCTGATGCTATTTCCCTGGCTAACGGCGTCTTCTACGGCTGGCATTTCCCGGAGCCGGCTAACCAGAGGGAGTGGCTGGTCAAGGATAACACTAATCGTGGTATTTCCCTCCGCAGAGCCACCTGTTGATACCACCTTCAGTTCAGGGACTCCCCGCAGGTTTGCCTGTAGCTTCAGTACCCGCCCGAAGTTTACCGGCGGGGCTATTTCCAGTTCCAGCCTCCCTTCATAAAGCTCGTCACCACCCTCTTCCGCAGGGGCAGCGCCGGTCTCTACCTCCGCCGCTGTTGCCGTCATCCCTGTCTCTTCCGGCTCTTCCTGGTGGTAAGCCGGGGGTGGTGCCTCAGCTGGCGTCTCTATCTCCGCTTCGCTCTCCGTATCATCCCTGGTGGCAGTCCGGGCTTCGTTAATAATCTGCTCCGCTTCCTGGTAGACCTGTTCCTTAGCCTCCCTGATTTCCTGTTCCGCCGCCTCTCTGAGCTCGCTGGCAGCCCTGGCTGAGTCATTCGCCTCTCGTCTTGCCTCTTCTATCACCTGCCGGGCTTCTTTCTCGGCTGCCTTCCCCAGGTCGGCTACTATCTTGCGTGCCTCCTCGTCGGCTTCCTGCCTTGCTTTGGCAACAATACCGGCGGCTTCCTCCTTAGCCTTCCTGATAAGCCGCTCCACTTCCTGTTTTGTCTTTTCCTTGGCTTCCTTTTGCGCCCTTGCCTCAGCCTGGCTGGTGATTTGCTCCGCTGTTTCTTCTGCCCGGGTAATAATGCCGGCTGACTTCTCCTCCGCCTTTATCCTGATTGCCTCTTCTAACTCAGCGACCATCCGCTCCGCTTTCTGAACTGCCTCGGCGAGGCATTTGTTTGCCTTCTCCTCAGCCTTCCTGCTGGCGGCATCAATAATCTGCTGTGCCTCCTGGTGAGCCTGGCGGATAATTACTGCCGCTTGCTCTTCGTTTTCCTTATCTGCCTTTTTCCTTGCTTCCAGGATGAGCCGCTTGGCTTCCTGCTGGGCGCTGCCGATAATAACCGCCGATTCCCCGTAGGCTTTGGAGATAATGTGGCTTGATTCTCGTTCGGCGCGGTGCCCCAGCCGTTCCAGCTCCATCTCCAGAACGTGGGCAACGCTATGTTTGTATTCGTCAACAGCCTTTTCCGGTTCCTCTATTTGCCACTCGTCTCGGTCTGCCACTATACTCACCTGCCTTCAGCCATGATTTTGTGCTTGCCTGTCCCGCCAGTTATTCCGGGGAGACAGGACTGACAAGACCACGCTTTACCACACGGAAGCCTTCCTGTACACACCCGCTATATATAATTTATACTTCTATGGGCTGACTGTAAATAGCGTTATAGTAACAGCCCCGTGGTACTAGGGAAACCATGACTCCGGGTATTTGTTCTTCTGCCTGCCCTTCTGGCTCCAGGCGCAATCGGTGACTACCCCGCTTTTTGCTGGTGTGGTATAGTTTTAGCGGAGGCACGGGTAATTTGCCTGATACAGCAGGGGGGATAAGATTATGAGGCGATACTCAACGTTCTTTATTCTGGCGGGCATTTTCGTGGCGCTCTCCGGGGTGATATACCTTGTTCACTATGTTATCTTCCGGGATGTCCATCATATCTTCATCTACATGGTTGGTGACCTCGCCTTCCTGCCCCTGGAGGTATTCCTGGTGGTGATAGTGATTGAGCGCATACTTGCCCGCCGGGAGAAGCAGGCTATCCTGCAAAAGCTCAATATGGTCGTCGGCGCCTTTTTCAGCGAGGTGGGGACAAAGCTCCTGGATAATCTGCGCCGCTGTTTTGAGAAGGATGTGGGTATCAGCCGGGAGCTTGCCGTTAGCCAGGGCTGGACTCATGCTGATTTCAAGAGGGCAGCCGCCTTTGCCGCTACCCTGAAGGCTAAGCCGCACTGTCTCAATATAGACCTGGAAGAGCTGCGGGCTTTTCTCATCCAGAAGCGAGGCTTCCTGCTGCGCCTGCTGGAGAACCCCAACCTGCTGGAGCATGAGCAGTTCACCGACCTGCTCTGGGCGACCTTTCACCTTGCCGA